>JBBIVF010000049.1:0-2297 GCA_037439845.1 Candidatus Woesearchaeota archaeon | reverse complement strand
AGGTGAAGACAAAAGCATAGAGAGTGAAGATAAAATCACTCCTGTTACAGGAAAAGCATATTCCTGCACTGAAAGAAAATATTGCTTTGATACAGATTACCTTGTGACAGTGTATAACGATTGCTCTTATAGTAGAAACAAGTGCATCAATGGCTGTGATGAAGAGAACAACAGATGCAATTAAGTTTTTTTAATTATTTGATATTATTTACTAATTTTATTAAATTAAATCTTTATTTATTAAATAAAATTTTAACTAAATTTTTATTAAAAAAATCAATATTTTTCTTTTGAGAGTTATAATACCCAAAACCTTTATAAATAGGCCCTGATTTCAGGCCATCAGCAGAGATGTGGGTGATTGCTTACCTGAATCTGTAAAAAACACAAAAAATGGAGGCAAAACAAAATGAGTATGTATAAATATCTTAGAGAGGCTTGGAAAAAGCCAAGTTCTTTATTGGGTGAAATATATAGAGAAAGACTTCTTCAGTTCAGAAGAGAACCTGCAACTGTCAGAATAGAAAAACCTACAAGACTAGATAGAGCAAGATCATTAGGTTATAAAGCTAAACAGGGTTTTGTCATTGTCAGGCAAAGAGTCGGAAAGGGAGGAAGAAAAAGAAAATACAATCCAGGAGGAAGAAGGTCAAAGCATGCGAGAATAATGAAGATAGTCGATGTGAGCTTGCAAAGAGAAGCAGAGCAGAGAGCTCAAAGAAAATTCATGAATTGCAATGTCTTAAATTCATATCTTGTTGCAGAAGATGGTCAATATAAATGGTTTGAGGTGATAATGGTAGATACAGCACATCCTCAGATATATAATGATAAAAACTTGATGTTCTTGTGTACAAAAAAACATTCAAGGCGAGTATATAGAGGATTGACATCATCTGGAAAAAAATCAAGAGGATTAAGGATAAAAGGCAAGGGAGCTGAAAAAGCAAGACCATCAAGAACCCAAAACAGGAAAGTAAGGAAGAAAATTTAAATAGGTAATAAATTTTAATGTAAAAAAGCTAGGGCCCGTAGTCTAGTGGCTATGACGTTTCCTTGACGTGGAAAAGGTCGCCGGTTCGAATCCGGCCGGGCCCAGTCACGGTTAACTGAAGTCGGTGGACAGAGGATAGAAAATGAAAAAGGATAGATTTTCAACTTATTATTTTTATGCTTTAATACTATTGCTTCTCATCTTGGTTTTTTTTATAGTGAAACCATATGTGATGGCAATTCTAACTGGAATTGTGTTGGTGTATGTCTTTAAACCTTTGTATAACTTTATTTTAAAATTCCTGAAGAACAAACATATCTCGAGCTTGGTTACGATATTGCTAATCATCATAATCATATTGATACCGATATTTCTCGTGCTTAATACAATAGTTGAAGAAACCAGCACAATCTATGCAAAAATGAGATATAAAGTAACATCAGGAACAATCTTTCCCACTGACTGTGACATGAATCAATCATACTGCAGTTTCTTCAATAAAGTAAATAATCTTGTTGTTTCACCTCATATCAAAGATTTCTTTGCCCAATTATCAAGAAAGGCATTTGACTTTGTCATAGATAAAGTATCCTCAATAGTAGTGAAGTTGCCTAGTATAATAATCAATCTTCTTATAATGTTTTTCACGATGCATTATTTTTTCATAGAAGGAGATAAATTTTATGCTAAGCTTTTCAAAATACTCCCGATAAAAGATAAACAGAAGAAGAAATTATTCAAGAAAATCAAGGTTGTTTCAGAAGGCGTTGTATATGGACAAATAGTCACTGCAATAGTGCAAGGTTTGCTGGCTGTTATTGGATATTATCTCTTTGGAGTCACTTCTCCTTGGCTCTTAGGTATATTGACTGCTTTTACTGCATTGATACCTGTTGTCGGCACTGGTATAGTATGGGTGCCTTTGTCAGTATATCTTTTTTTGCAGGGTGTCATTAACAATTCATCTCCTGATATATTGAGAGCAATAGGTCTGTTTGCATATTGCAGTTTGATAGTTTCATTAATAGATAATTTCGTCAAACCAAAGATAATATCTGACAAGACAAGAATGCATCCTCTTATCATCCTTCTTGGAGTTTTAGGAGGACTTGCTGCTTTTGGAGTTGTGGGAGTATTTATTGGTCCTTTAGTTCTTGCTATAATGATGGAAGCTATTATTGCTTATGAAAAAGGTGAATTTAGAAAAGATTAAATTTTTATTTTTTAAATAATAAAATAAAAATAAAAAAATAATAAAAAAAAATATAATAAAAATAATAATGAAAAATAATTATAAAAAAAA
>JBBIVF010000048.1:0-2558 GCA_037439845.1 Candidatus Woesearchaeota archaeon | reverse complement strand
ATACTCCAAAAATTCAAAATGAAATTATTCAAAAAATTATTAAATGGAATCCTTTGTCTCATTTAATATGTGGCGCTAGAGATATTGTTCTTTCCGGGAATATCAACAACCAATACAATTATATTTATTCATTTTTATTTTCTTGAGGAGATATGTTGCTGCAAAACATATCAATATTGTTATCCAAAATAAAAGTCCAGTTATTATGCTGAATGCAAAAAGCACAAGATTAAGGATGAGAATAACTATTAATGCAATAGATACAATCTTTATTATCTTTTGTTTTTTCATTTAATTATTCTTTTGTTGTCACTATCACTTTATCTTCATCAATCACCACAGAATGTTCATGCTGTGATACCATGCCTTTTGCTTTGTCTGCTAGTGGTGCAAAAGAAACAATAGAGCCACTGGCTTCTAATTCTTTCAAAGCAAGCTGTGTTTTTCCAAGACCATACTTCTTGCAGAGCCATCTTTTTGCAAATGGAAATCCATTGTACTTATCTAAGTCCTTAAGTATCTCCCTAGCATATGCGCTTCTCACCGGTTTTTTCTGCACAAGCATAAATACCTCTGGCACGCCAGATTCAACTACCATTCCATAGCCATTAGTTGCAAAAGGCTCGATTGCAAAGGCCTTGTTTTTATTTATTTTTTCATCATTTTTGTTATTGAAATTTGGTATTGTCGGTTCAGTATGAATTTTGAACTTGTCAAGGCCGTGTCCAGAAAGATTCAAAATAGGATTAAAGCCTTGTTTGTTTATGACTTTTTGGATGACATCTCCGATATCCATTAATCTAACTCCTACTTTTATCATATTTAATGCTTCCTCAACAGCAATTCTTGACGCATCAACCAGCCTTTTCATCTCAGGGTCTTTTCCAAGATAGAGTGATGCTGCAGTGTCTCCTATGCAGCCATTCACCTCAACTCCAACATCCAATTTTACGAGGTCATTTTCCTTGAATATAGTAAGGTCATTATAAGAAGCACAATAATGTGCTGCTATACTGTTCAAAGAATACTGAGGAGGAAATGCTAAGCCACCTTTGTTCTTCAATATGAATTCTTCTACTTTTTCAGTTGCTTCAAGAAGAGAAGTATCTTTCTTAATAAGAGTTAAGCCAAAATCTCGTGCCTTGGCAGCAATATTTCCTGCCTTTTTCCATAATTCTAGGTCTTCCATCTTTTTTTGTCTTTTTTTGTTTTCTTCTTGTCTTGGAGTTGAGGTATATAAATTTATGCTTTAGAAGCCTTTAAACTATCTTCTACAACCTAAAAATATTTATACTCTATTCTATAGTAGTATGTATTGCTTAACACTTGAAAATGGAGATTCAATTTTATCCTTTAGATATAGAGTATAGAATATTCAACAACAAGCCAGCAGTGCTTCTATATGGAAAATTAACTAATGGTTCCCAAGTATTAATAATAGATGATAGATATGTTCCCTATTTCTTTGTTGATGTAAAAGATAATGTCAATATAAATCAAGTTATTGAGGAGATAAAAAAAAAGAACATAAAGTTCAAGAATGATATGATTACTGTTGCAGGCGCAGAGTTAGTCAAAAAGAACATAGATGGAAAAGAGAAACAACTCATCAAGGTTTTTGTTCAGTATCCTATCCAAATATTTCACATATCAAGAGAACTTAGAAATCTCGAGTCTGTAAAGAATGTCTATGAAAATGATATCCCATTCCTGAAGAAATACATAATAGATAATAATATAGCGCCGTTCATCTTGACTAATGTGGTTGGCCAACAGATAACTTACAGAGCAAAAGTTCCTGTTATCAAGGCTGATTTTATCGAGCAGAACTCGAGTGAATTGCCTAAAGAATTAAAGATAATGATTGTAAGAGTATTGAAGGATAAAAGATTAGTAGACAAGGAGCCCCTCTCGATGATAGGATGCTCAATTGACAATGAGACTAAAATATTCAGCTTCAAAAAACTCGAAGGTCTTGACCATACAGATTCCGAGATAGACACATTGCACAAATTCTATGAGTTTGTTGAAACAAAAAAACCTGACTTTATAGTTGGTTTTAACTCAGATTATTTTGACCTGAAAATAATCCAGAGCAGAGCAAGAAAATATTCACTTAATCTTTATTTTGGTCTTGATTACTCTGGCATTCAGTTGCAACAAAAAGCAGGCATCGTGAAGATAACAGGAATACCTCATATAGATCTTATGAAATGCCTTAAAACAAAGCTTAAGATATCTTTGGATGACAATGATGCATCAATAAGAGATATAACCAAGTTGTATTTTCCTGAAGAAAACATTTCACATTCCAATGACGAGGTACAGAATTTAAAGGTTAGTTTAGCGCTTCTCAACAAACTATCGCATGAGATATTGTCAGAGCTAATGGAAACCTGCAAGCAGAGTTATGAATTTCCATTTGAGCTCTCAAGATATCCTTTTTCAAAGATTATAGAGGGATTCTTGATATATCAGTTTAACGCACACAATGAAATAATAAAACAAAAGCCCTCTTTTACAGAAATACCGAAAAGAAGACAGGCAATGCACAAAAC
>JBBIVF010000047.1:0-3160 GCA_037439845.1 Candidatus Woesearchaeota archaeon | reverse complement strand
AAAGAACAATTCAACAGATTATTAAATCTGCTTCAAGAAAAGCAGGAATCAAAAAAAACGTGACACCACATACCTTAAGACATAGTTTTGCCACTCATCTCTTAGAATCTGGCGCAGACATAAGATACGTCCAACAACTGCTAGGACATAAAGATTTGAAAACCACTCAGATTTACACTCATGTGGCGAATAAGGACATAAGAAAACTTGCAGATTTGCTCTAGGTTCTTGGAAATTATGTTTTTATAAGAAATGATTAGCTACAATAAGTTTTTTATCCTTTAATATTGGAATATTAGAAAAAATAAAGACAGAAATAAACTTATTTTTTTGATTCAAAGAAGTCTTTTACTCTCTGTGAAGTTTTTGGTTTTGCATTCGGGCCTAGAGAATAATAAATTTTCTCAACTGTGTTGCCCCAAGAATATTCTCCTTTTTCTTCTTTTACTTGTTCTATGTTAAATTCATTCAATTCCTTGCCTTTTTTAAGATGATAATAAATAGATCTTAAAGTTACTTTTGGAAAAATTTGCTTGTAAACCTTGTAAATATCATAGCCAGTGGCTTTTTTCATAAAAAATAGAATTTCTATCATATTCTGTCTGATTTCTGACTTAATAGGTCTTCCTCTTGGCATATAACAGGGTAATTTAAACTTATTTAAAAAGGTTTCTATATTGAAAATATTTAAATATGGTAAAGATTCTATATTAAACTTGATTTAGGGCTTTAATTGCTTAAAAGTTACTTTAAGACAAAGAGAACATAATAGCAGCATAACCTACTGCAGTATTATAATTACCAACAATATCTCCTGAAGTGTAATATTTAAGCAATGTTCCTACATATTCTGATTTTTCTATGGTCCTGAGAAGAAGGTATAAAGTATTCCTTCCGCAAATAGTTGTTTGTGTCTTTTCAAGATAGTCATTGAAATCTTTCGGGTTTTTAGTGAGAATAATTTCAATTGCTTTGTGATCTTGCTCATACATTTTTTCTTTCACATTTTTATCGAATGGAACATAACCATAATCAACTCCATAATGAGTGAAGTCAGAAGAACATATCAATGCAAGGTCTTTATTTGTATCAAGAAGATTGAACAATAAGCTTGACAGAGCTTCGAAATCACAATCATCAGAAACAATTATTGGAGTTATTTTTGCATTAGGCTTGATGAATTTCAGAAAAGGCAGCTGTACTTGTATTGAATGTTCCATATAATGCGCGATATCATTGACAGGCAAAGGCATATTTTCAGTGATGCTTCTGTTATTCTCTACAATCCCTAGAGGTGTATCAAAATCTTCCAAGGTAATACAAGAGCCAAAATTGTGATGATCAACTCCTAAAATTATAAAATTCCTTGCTTCTGATTCTGCAATTTGCTTATACGCGTGCGCAGCACAAGCTCCTGAGTAAAAATATCCTGCATGTGGAGCAATAACAGCTTTGCATCTGTTAGGAACTTTTACTATCTCAGGAAAAGAACCAGGTCCGTGTTTAGATAGAAATGATTTCTTGATTATCTCACTGCATTGTTCCTTGTCCTTTGGAAAGAAACTTCCAGCATATCTTGCCTTAATCATAATGGAAAAGAAAAAGAATAAAGAATATATAAATTTTATTCAACTCTAGCCACAATAGTTCCTCTTGCAGTATGTGAGAAACCACCAACTTCTTGATATTTAAGCAGTAATTGCGCCTTGAGCCTTGTGCCAATAGCACCATTTGAGCAGCCATCTAATGTTACTGTCAAAGATTCACCATCATTCAAAGTTAATCCTGTTTCTGGATTGCAAATATCGTTTCCTGCATTATCCTGTGCAGTTATGTTCAGTTGAGATAAATCAACACCCTTTCCATTTGTTATTATTAGTGAAATCTCGGTTGGTGTGACCTTGTGCTTGCAATCAAAACCAGGCTCTATGGTACACCTTGGAGAAATAAAGCTTGATGGCGTAAAGACTCCAAAGTAAGCGAGAGCACCAATTGCAGCCAATACAACAAGTATTGCCCAACCATAAGTCATTAAGAACTCCATTGCAGCTTGTGCTTTTTTAGCCATATAGTCACCTCTTTTTAATATGATTTTTATTATGATTTAGGGAATCTATGGGGTTACTGATATTTAAATCTTTTGGGAATAGTTTAAAAATCTTGCTTCGCGGATTGACATCGACTCACTCATTCTAAAAGTTAAACTGGACTGTCGTATCCCCGTAAGAGACAACCCCCTCCGGCATACCGAAGTTATATATGCTTCTTCGTTCGTGAACTTGATGTCAACCTCGATTTTAAACTATTTTATTGAAAAAATTTTTAAATATGTATAACAAAGAATACTAAATGGAATTCGACGAGGTTTTAAGAGGAAGAAGAAGCATCCGCAAATTTCTTGATGTGCCTGTTGAATTCGATATGATTATGGAAGTTATTGATGCTGCTTGTCAGGCACCTTCTGCAGGAAATATCCAAGGTTGGAGATTTGTCTTAATACATGATAGGGAAACAAAAGAGAAAATAGCAGAATGCTGTTTTGAGCAGTATTGGATGAATGAGGCTCCTTATTTTATTGTTGTATGCTCAAAATCAGATAAATATAAAGATTTTTATGGAGATAGAGGAGAACACATATACTCTCATATGGACGCAGCGATGGCAGTCCAGAACTTGATGCTAAAAGCATTTGAGCTTGGACTAGGCACTTGTTTTGTAGGCGCTTTTGAGGAAGAAAAAATACAAGAGATAATTGCAGCACCGAGCGAAGTCAGAATAGAGGCAATCATACCTATTGGTTATCCTGATGAGAAACCTAAAATTCCTGAAAAAGAAGATCTCACAAATATAATATTTTTCGATGAGTATGACAACAGGTTACAGAATTATGAGGCTATAATGAGAGATTATGCGCTCATCAGAGAGAAAAAGATGAAAGAGCTTAAATTGAAGAGAGAAAGCAAGAAAAAGAAAAAAGAGGAATCATCTAAATCAAAATTGAAGATAAAAGATATTATAGAAAAAGTAAAATCAATGAAGTTGTTCTCAGACAAAGAGCTCGATGAACTCGAGAAAGAATATGAATAGAATTTAAACTCGTTCTGAAAAACAAAAAAAAGTTTAGAGTTGAGTATACTAAGCTGACAGATTTCAGAAGACA
>JBBIVF010000046.1:0-3226 GCA_037439845.1 Candidatus Woesearchaeota archaeon | reverse complement strand
TACCTTGATTTGCCGCAGATTTACGCAGTAAATCAAGGCATGGCCAGACAAAGTAGGAGATTTTAAACGCAATCTGTTCTTAGAACTAATACATCTTTAGCTTGCCTGTTATTTTATCTATTTTCTCCTCATCATCAGGCCCTATTGCTATACATGTCTTTGTGCCTGGCTCAACAACAGTATGGCCTGCATCTGTTATCAATGATGTCTTTAAGCCCGCGTCTTTTGCCATTTTAAGATATTTCATCATCTCTTTTTCATCCTCTACTTTTAGAACTACTTTTTTCTGGCCTTGTTTTAGCCATAAATCTACTTTTGACTTTGAAGAATTCATTACAGCAGTAACAGAAGCATGAGCTGCTTGAGCAGCTGATTTTCCTTTTGGCAACTTAAGGTCATTGCGAATTAGTATTACTTGCTTGTATTCTGTCATCTTAATCCTTAATGTTTGTGAGCTCCTGCTTTTTAAATTTTATTTTTATCCTTTTTTTTATTCAGTACTGGGAAGTGAAATCTTTTTTATGATAATAATCCCAAAACCTTTATAAATACTTCTTATTATAAAAATAAAAAAAAGAGGGTGATTGTTTAAGTGCTTACTACCACAAATATAATAGCAATAGTGATTTTGGTTATAATTGAGATTTTCTGGCTTCTTATGCTTATTAATATACCTGTGAGAAATAAATTAGCAAATAGATGGCAATGGTTCATTTCTGTGTTGTTAATGAATGTTTTCGGAGCTCTTGAGTATTATGGCAAGATATTCTCAAATCCTAAATCAAAAGAGATGCCTTTTTTTGTTCAGAGTTTTTATCTAATTCAAAAAAAATGGAAAGTATACCTAAACATTTCATTCATGTATTTCATTTTCTTGCTGCTCTTTGCAGGAGGATTTGTATTTATGATAAAAAGACTTCAAAAACTTTTTGAATATAATCTTGCAGGAAAAGATGTTGAACAAATGATAGCATCTGGAAGTCTTGACATTCAAACAACATTAGTTATATTCCTTTTCTATGTTTTTGGTTTTTTTATTGTGATGAAATTGCTCTGGCTTTTGTATCAGGCAATATGCTGGAGAATATTGAAGTTCAAGAAAGAGAATATATTCAAGGGAATAATCCCGTATGCTTTAAAATTCGTATGGTTCAATATACTTTTAGGATTTATTACTCTTCTTTTCCTTTTGATTTTGTCATTCTTGCCTTTGATCAAGGAATCTTTCATATACTTAAAAGATATAATGACTGGCTTTACTCTCTTTGACCTTACTAATTTACTTATTCTTGCTGTAATAGGAATTGTGCTTTATCATTTCTATATGACTTTTTATTATCTTTATTCATATAGCCAAAAATTAGTATCCTTGATAAATTCAATCATATATGGCCTTAAGAATTTTTTCAAATTCCTGTCCGCGTATATTTATATGATAATGTTCTCTATTTATGTGATGTTGTTGCTAGTACTCTTTGGCAAACTAAATGAATATGTCTTCTTGATAATATTCGCCATATTGCTTAGTTTATTTACTAGCTGGTGCAAGTTCCTGCTTATCTGCTATCATAAAAAATATACAAAGGTGACTTCGTGAGAAATAAAAGATCACAATTAACAGTGTTCATAATTTTAGGAATTGTGATTCTGATAACATTAGCAGTCGGAGTGTATTTCTTTGCAAGGTCAAGAGCTGTTAGTGAGACAATTATATATGAAGAGGTTTCTCCTGTCCAGAAATATGTGGATAGCTGTCTTCAAGTTGTTTCCAAAAAGGCCTTGACAGAATTAGGGTTGCAAGGAGGATACACCATACTTCCGAAAAACATAGATATTGATAAAGACAAGTATGTGGATGTTGATGGTCTGGGAGTGATGAAAGTGCCTATATGGGGAAGTGCAATGGCAGGATTTCATACACCTTCACAAGAGGAAATGGAAACTCAACTGGTTCAATTTGTGGATGCTAATATGGAATCGTGCATTAATAATTTCCAAGCATTCAAGGATGTTTTTGTTGTTGAAGAGCTTGGCAAAGTCCAAACAAAAGTAGAGATACAGGACCAAGATGTGCTTTTCAGGATAAAGTATCCTTTATTGATACATAACATTGCTATGAACAAAAACAGGAAAGTAGACACATTTGTCAAGGTCCAGCCAGTCAGGCTCAGGCACATGATTGAGTATGCCAATGCAATAATCACTCACCAGAACAATGAGAAATTTTTTGAAACAATAACATTTGATTTAATGGCTGCTGACCCTGATATACCTTTAGACGGCATGAAAGTACAATGTGGTCCGTTGAAATGGCTAAAATCAGAGGTAAAAGAAAGATTGCAGAACACGCTTTCTGAAGTAATGCCTGAGATGAGATTCTATGAAACAGATTATGCTCCTTTTGAGGCTGATGCAGCAGTATATGAAGCATTGCAGGACATAACAATGGAAGAATATATTGTCAATAATACAGGTGCAAACCTGACAAAGCCTGCTGATGTGTATTATTATAATCATCTTTTAATTGATATACCCGAGGTTTCAGGAAATGACTACAAGCAACTTAAAGTCAGTGTTAATTATCAGCCTCACTTTGGTATGAGATTGCAGGCAAGGCCTTCAGAAGGAAATGTGATGAGTTCAAGACAGCAGAGAGGAACAAACAAGTACTTATCGTGGATATGCATAAACACTTATCATTTCACCTATGATGTATTCTATCCTGTCATAATCAATATCTATGACCAAAAATCTTACAATGGAGAAGGCTATACATTCCAGTTCGCAATACCTGTTGTGATTGATCATAATCAACCAGACAAAGGTTATATCGACCTCTCAAGATTTGACAGCACATACTATGAGACTGATTATTGCGCAGATAAATCAGGCCCTACTTATATAATAAGAGCAACTTCACCTTCATTAGGAGATATAGCTAATGTGAATTTTACTTTTGATTGCCTCAAGTACCAATGCAATCTTGGAAGCTCAAAGTTTGATGCTGGAAGGGCACAACTCGTCACCCAGTTGCCGCAGAATTGTCTCAATGGCTATATACGCGCTAATAAACCAGGCTATCTAGAGGCAATGAAACAAGCAACCAGCACATTAATAGAAATTCCAATGACAGAACTCAGGACACTCAAGCTTCATCCTGTATGGAGAAAATACGACCAAGGCGCTACTTTAATGTGGGACCCTCCTGCAGAAGTCACTCAGAATG
>JBBIVF010000045.1:0-3540 GCA_037439845.1 Candidatus Woesearchaeota archaeon | reverse complement strand
TTTTTTGTGAATATATGAGGTTTGTTTTCCAATGATACTTTCAAGAGGCATATGTTCCAGGCAAACAGGAGGAAACTTTGAGACAAGATAAACTATTTCATTTGTTGTGAGTTCCAGAAATTCTGAATTTTCCAGTTTATATCTGCTTATTACTCTTGTTTGTCTTTTGCTCTGATAGAAAAAATCCCTGAGCAGCTCATCAATTTTTTCTTTGTTGCTCTCTATTAAATTCGCCCTATTTCTTATGCTAAAATATTCTGGTTCCATAGAGAGAGTAAGTTTAGCTCCTTTTTTAAATTTTTTTATTACGAAGTAGTTACTCTCTTTATTAATGCAAAATTAAGCTCTTTTAATGCGCAATTTTTATAAACCCCTTATTAATTCTTGGGTTTGCTGAGAGACCTTATAAGGTTGCAGCAATAGCTGCTTAGCTCTCGGGAGGTAAAAAAATGGCATTTAAGCTTGTTATTGGAGACCCAAAAACAAAAAAGTGCATACAAAAAGAGATTTCTGAGGAAAATGCAAAGCTTTTCTATGGAAAGAAAATAGGCGATGTGATTAAAGGCGAAATAATAGACCTTACTGGCTATGAGTTTGAAATCACAGGCGGCTCTAATAATGCAGGTTTTCCAATGAGAAAAGACCTGCCTGGAACATTGACTAAAAAAATTTTCCTGGCAAAGGGTGTTGGTTACAGGTCACTTGGAAAAGGAATAAAGAAAAAAAAGAGAGTTGCAGGAAACACTATATTCGAGAAGACAGCACAAGTGAATGTCAAAGTAGTGAAGTATGGGTCAAAGCCATTGTTTGAGGAGAAAAAAGAAGAAAAGCCCAGTGAAGAGAAGAAATAGTAATTTAAACCAAATAACATTCAATACATTCAAAATCGAGGTTGTCATCAATTCACGAAGCGATGAAGCGCTTTTAGAAGTGCATGCGGAAGGGGATGTTCCTTACGGGAGGGAACCGCATTCAAAAAAAACATAGAAAGAGCGTAGTTGATGACAACCTGCGTTAGCAAGATTTTGAATGTGAATACGATATTGTTTATTTTTGAATTATACAGATTATTTATTCTCTTAAAACAACAATAGATTTATAAATAAATCGTGTTATTTTCAGTTTTATGGTGCATCATTTCACTAAAAAGAGCGTGATAGAGCTCTACCCTCTTCTTATTGAAAAAGAAGACCATAAATATATAGTAGGAAGAGAGGATACTGAAATTTATGTTCTTGTGCAAAAAATTGGAGTGCTTATCATAAAGCTCTTAAAAAAATATAAAACAATAGAAAATGTTGAGAAAAATCTTCCCAAGGAATACAAGGAGTATGATGTTAGCTCTTTTGTGAGAAGGCTTATTGCATATGACTTTGTCAAAAAAATAGATGAGCACGAAACAAGGCATCACTATAAGCCAGTCATACCTTTAATATCTCCTAAAAAAAAGGCATATGTGAGCTGGTTGTTCTCTGCTCCTATGTATTTCATTTATGCGTTAATAATATTCTTTGGAATCTACATAATATGCAAAGACACATGGTATTTGCCGCGTTACGAGGACTTTTTTTTTCATCCTAGTTATTCAGTGATCCTAATAGTGGGGTTTATTGTTGGTTGGATTTTTGTAGGAATGCACGAGTTTATGCATCTATTTGCCGCGCTTTCAAGAGGAATAGGCTCAACAATATCCTTGAGCACAAGGTTTTATTTTCTTGTTGCTGTAACTGACTTTACTAATGTTTATGAGCTGAAGCCTATTAAAAGAATGAGAATATTTTTTGCAGGAATGGTTTTTGACCTTATCCTTGGTTTTATCTCAATAATATTGATGTGGCTTTCTGATAATGGAATATTGAGCTTGAATCTCTATGTTTATAAGTTCCTGCAGTTTATTGTTCTGATGCAATTTATTTCTGTATTGTGGCAGTTCCTTTTCTATATGAAGACAGACCTGTATTATGTTTATGAAACATTGGCCTCTTGCTATAACATAAATGAGAAAGCAGCTGTGCTGTTAGGTCATTGGTTTAGAGGCTTGAGGATATTTCCGCAGAGGTTTTTGCATTCTTATGAAAGCTACTTTTTTGAAAAGAGAGAGAGAACAAAAGTTATAATATACTCCTTGTTTTATATTTTCGGAATTGCGCTGATAACAGTGACTATATTCACTTTTTTCATTCCAATAACATTAGAGCTTTTCAAGGGTTTGATAATAAACCTTTATCAGGGAATAATAAACAATGACTTTAAGTTGTATATTGATGCACTGGTATTTCTTGGAATTTATCTTATTCAACAAGGAGTTTTTGTCTATCAGTTTGTCAAGCACCACAAGCTTTACCTAAGAACTTGGTTTTACTGGGTAATGCTATTCTTTGTGCTGATGTCTTATTTCTTTGTGTCATTCTTTGTTACACTGGAAATTATATCACAACAATTAACGCCTGTTCTCACTGTGCTTATACTTGCCGCAATCGGAGGAGTTTTCGGATTCTTTGAGCTTGACCTAATACGCCATATGAACAAGCACACAATTCACAAGAAAATAAATCCTGAATTGTTGCTGTTTTTGGCTATTTTGGTATTTTCAGCAGCAATGGCGAAAATACTAGAAAAAATGAGCATTGAACTCGGGCTTTTTATGGCATATTCGCCTTATGTTGTCGGATTGTTTTTCGCACTAGGAATGGTAATATCTCATATAATCTTCAATCTTATTAGAAAGTAGCTTATTGTTTCTGTATTTTCTCTTGAATTTCCTTGACTTTTTTCTCTATTACTGCAGGGTCTTCTTTGTTGATATTTGGTTCAGCGCTTCCTTTTTTTTGTGCGGATTTCAGCATTGCATCCACAAATTCAGCATGTCCCATAATTATCTTTAGGTAAAGGAAGTATATAAACCTTTTCATAACTCTTTGTTTTTCTGTTTTTAAAAGTTCATAGAAAACTTTAGCGATTGTTAAGATAATTATCAAGAAGAGAATAAAAATTATTTACATCTATAGGCTTGCTTAAGAATTTGAATTCATTTTTGAAGTTTTCTTGCCAGATATCTTTTGCATCAGTAGTTCCGCTCATTGCAATAATATATGCCTTTGGATTTGTGTTATAGAGTTGTTTTGCTATTTCTGGACCATCTGTTTCTTCCTCTCCAATTGTATCTAAGATTGCTATTTCTATGTTGCTGTTGTTTTTTATGATTTCTAGTGCTTGTTTTTTAGTTTCTGCATAATTAGTTTTTATGTTCTCATAATTTTTGAGAATTGTTTCAAAAAGAGTTCTTATTGCTTCTTGGTCATCAAACACCAAAACATTAATTACCATATTCAAGTCACTTCTGTGTTTTCAATCTGGTGCAATGCAGTGGTTTATTAATATTTTCTTTTTTTTTGTATTAAAAAATATATTAAAAAACGACAAATTTAAATACTAGTAGTTATAAATATATACTAATTTATAAAAATATAAAAAAAAGGAGGATGATTAAATGGCTAAGAAAAGAAAAAAAGCTGTCAAGAAAAAAGTCGCAAAAAAGGC
>JBBIVF010000044.1:0-3662 GCA_037439845.1 Candidatus Woesearchaeota archaeon | reverse complement strand
TTTCTCAATAAACATTATTTGTTTTGTTAAATATTTTTTCTATTTCTTCTCTTTTTATTTTTTATCCGCTTTTATTGTCTTTTTTTGTTGAGAGTGAACTCTTCGAGGTCTTTTATACTGAGGTCAGGCCAAAATTTTTTTGTATAAATTACATCTGCGCCTACTGAATCCCACAAGAGAAAATCATTGACCTTCTGGTCCTTTCCATTGACCAAAATTAGGTCTGGCGGAAGAAAATATGAACTGTACAAATTCTCTTTTATTGTTCCCTTGTCAATACTTTCGACATCGATTTTATCGAACTTTATTTTTCTTCCTATTAATTTTACTGCATCGACCAATTCTTCTCTGCCATCATAATTAATGCAGAGGTTGAGAAAATAATTATCATAATCTTTTGTCTCTTCTAGAATGTGTTTGATGGATTCAACCACATTTCCAGGAAGGTCATACCATTTACCGAATATGGTCACCTTCACTTGGTTTTCATGCAGTTTTCTGCTTCTCTTCAATAACTCGAAAAATTCAGCCAGTAATTGCATTATTGCAGGATATTCTTCATATTCTTTTATCTTGTCAGAGAAAAGATGTACGCTAACAACAGGTATATTGCTCTTTATCTGAAAATCAATCAAGAGAAGAAGCTTCAATAATTTTTCGGAATACGCATCTTTCAACTCCTTTTTTTTGGTAAGGGCCCAATCTTTAGTGCTTCCTGTTGTAATAGCAAGATGCATTATTTGTCTAGACGCTTCTTTCTTCATAAAAGGGTGAATATAAAAACTTTTATAAATATTCTTAGTTTTGATTTAAATATGTTTGATATTATTTTAGCTATTTTGTTAATTATTTGCCTTATTATTGGTTCCTATACAGACTTCAAAAAAAGAGAAGTTCCTGATTATATTAGTTATGGTATGATATTTGTTGGCATAGGAATAAGGCTCATACATTCTGTTTTTGTAAATGACTTTTCTTTTCTTTTCCAAGGTATTTTTGGTCTTGCTATATGCTTCATAATTGCGCTTGTCATGTATTATTCTGGCCAGTGGGGTGGAGGTGATTCAAAAGTCATGATGGGTATAGGCGCTTTTTTAGGTTTGCCTTTACGATTTGATTTTCTTAATCTTCCTGACCTGATGATATTTTTCATAAACCTTCTAATTGTCGGCGGAGTTTATGGATTCATCTTCACTTTATTGATGGGTTTGAAAGATGCAAAAAAAATTTTCAAAAGTTTTAAGAAAAAATATATATCGCAAAGAACAAAAAGATACTTTGTTCTTGCAGTCACTTTATTTATGCTCATAATATCATTTTTTGTTGATAGAATAACCGCAATATTTCTAGTGTCATTTGCCATATTGATAATAATTTTCTATAATTTATTGATATTAATAACATCAATAGAAAAGATATCAATGATAAAAAAAATACCTGTAAAGAGCCTCACAGAAGGAGACTGGCTTGCTGAAGAGGTGAAAAAGGGCAAGAAAGTAATTTTAAGGCCTAATAAGACAGGTTTGACAACAAAACAAATAAAAATGCTGATAAATTACCATATCAAATGGGTTAAAGTGAGACAAGGCATACCATTTGTGCCGAGTTTCCTGATTTCATATCTTGCCTTGCTGATTTTTGGTAATTGGTTATTGCATTTGATTGTATGAGGTGAAAAAATGAAAAAATTATTTGGAATATTGGTTTTTTTGATGCTATTGCTCGCAGCAGTGGCATTAGCTCAAGGACCCAAGGCCGAACAAAATGAAGGTGCTGGACAAAAAAACATAGCAGAACAGGACTCTGGTGACGACATAGATGATGATTTAGATGAAAATGAGTTAGAAGATGCATCAGATGCATCTGAAGGCAAAGGAAAAGGAGAGACTGAAAGAGAAAGATTAAAGCAGAAACTCGAAGTGAAGAAACAAGAGCTAGCGCAGCAAGCAGAACAGCTTCAGGAAAAAGCAAAGCAAGCGTTCAAGAACCAGAATGGTATGAAGCTTGCGGTTCATGCTTTGCTTGAGATGGAGAATATGACCAAGGGAATAGGTCAGCAAGTGAGTGCTTTGGCTAGAGAATTTAACAATGGAATAGAGAAGACATTACAGGCAGAAGAGAAAATTCAGGCAAGGTCAAAGCTAAAGAGATTCTTTGCAGGCGGAGATGAAAAAACTGCAGCAGAGCTTGAAGCAGAAGTGACAAAGAATAGGGAAAGAATACAGGAGCTAAAGAGGTTGCGTGATGAATGTGATTGTGATGCAGAGATAAAACAAATGCTTCAGGAGCAAATACAGATAATGGAACAAGAGCAAGACAGATTAGGAAACCTTGCTGAGAAAGAGAAAAAAAGCAAAGGCATTTTTGGCTGGCTCTGGAAGTAAATATTTTTTCTTTTTTTTTTAAAATAACAGTACTATTAATTCTGCAAGTATCGCTGACACAAATAATATTATCAGCACAGTATCTATTATTATGTTGCTTTTCATTGAATATTCAGGTTTTCTCTCGCTATGTTTAACTGCTTTTCTATGCATCAAAACTGTCAAAATTCCTAGTGTTCCTCCTGTTATTGCTCCTACTATCGAGATAAGCAACCCAAAATCCCTGAACAGTAACGCAATAAAGACAGGCAATATTATTGTAATGCTCCAAGATATATACTTATTGAGGTTCATATCCTCAATCATTGTTTCCTTGAATGCAAACCCCAAAGCAAGAGTTGCAGTCGCCAAGGTCACTATTTCAAAAAGTTTCACAAATACTACGAAAAAAAGACCATAGTAATTAAGTAATGCAATAGGTTCAAAATTTTGAAGCCCTCCTGTTTTCAAAATTATTATAAAGCAGAATAGAAGATAAACAATCGCAGCAATTATATAACTAGAAATAATAACTTTTTTTAGTTTTCTAAGATTGCCTTTTAGCTCCTCTTTCACTTCAGGAAGAGCAGAGAATCCTAGAAAAGCGAACACAATTGTGGTTATTGGCAAAAAGAAATTATACATTCTTATATCATTAAGTTCATGAGAGTATGAAGGAATTTTCATAGCAACTACAAAAATGAGTATGAAGAATGTAACTTTAATTACATTAATAAATAATTCTATCTTCTCGAAAATCTTCAATCCAAAAATTAACAAAACTGAAAATATGCCCCAATATATTGCTCCAGCAGTAAATTTGTTTATGCCAAAAAGAATGTTCCATGATTCTGCCTCGCCGATTATGTAGGCGGATAATGCACCTATTGCTCCTAATCCAAAAGCAATCAGCATAGCATATCCTCCTTTTTTGCCTAGGTATTTTCTTGCTAGACCATACATCTGATGATCTTTCTTTGTCCTAAGCAATATCTCTCCTAAGTAAAGAGACGATATTACCATCAGAGTGCCTATTCCAACAATTTGCAGAGTTCCAAGTAAAAATCCTGCCTGACTAATGACTGAAGGCAAAGCAAAAAGACCTGCTCCTATTATCATTGAGGTCAATGTTGCTATAGCTTGCCAGAAATGTTTTGCCATTTTATATTAACTCCACGTTTATGCCCTTTTCTAAACCTATTTTCTTGCTCAATCCTTTATTTATTTCAAGAACATACATAGCATCATTTTGCGGCTCGTATATTTCGCACGGATCAGATTTGCAAGGTTCTGCTTCAA
>JBBIVF010000043.1:0-3897 GCA_037439845.1 Candidatus Woesearchaeota archaeon | reverse complement strand
GCCATATTTTGTCCTGAGTTTTGATACTCCAACAGGGCCCATCAAGTAAACAGACCTCAACAATGCTGCTGTTCTGATATACCACCAATCTTCTTGCTCTGGAGGTCTTTCTTTGCTCATGCCTGTCTTTACGAAAATAGCCCACTCAGGAGCTTTGATTTCTTTTACTTCCTTAAGTTTTTCAGTTAATTTTTCTATCAATAAATTTGGTTCTATATCAAAAATCGGTTTCATTTTAGCATCAATTATATGGCTCTAAAGCCTTATTTTTAAGCTGAAAAAGGGGTTCATTTATAAAGGTTTTGATAGCCACTGGACATTATTAAATAAAATTTATAAAGATGTGAAAATATTTCATAATACTGCGAAAAAAGGGTTCTGAGGGGTTTAAGATAAACTTGTCACTTGACAAAAGAGGGTCTAAAATTCATGCTAACATTTAAAGAAAAGCCAGATGCTGAAAAAGACATCATTAACATACTTCATCCTAGCGTAAAAAAGTGGTTTTTTTCAAGGTTCAAGGAATTCTCATTGCCTCAAAGGTATGGAGTGCTGGAAATACATTCAAGACAAAATGTGCTGATATCTGCTCCAACAGGAGCAACAAAAACACTAACAGGTTTTCTCTCTATAATTAATGAACTTGTAGATGCCTCAGAAAAAGGAATTCTTGAAGATAGAGTTTATTGTGTTTATATCTCTCCATTAAAAGCATTGAATTATGACATCCAGCATAATCTCAAGATGCCTTTGAAAGAAATCCAGCAAATTCACGGAAAGAAACTGAATATCAGGGTTGCTGCTCGCACAGGAGACACGAGTTCTTCAGAAAGACAGAAAATGAGCAAAAATCCTCCACACATATTGATAACAACTCCAGAATCATTGGCTATTCTTTTGAACTCAACAAAGTTCAGGGAGCATCTCAAGAAAGTGCAATGGGTGATTGTAGATGAAATACATGCACTTGCAGAAAACAAAAGAGGAGTGCATTTGTCTCTTTCATTAGAAAGATTGCAGCAATTAAGCGGAAGATGGTTTTGCAGGATAGGATTATCTGCAACAATAGCTCCAATAGAAGAGATAGCAAAGTTTCTTGTTGGTTATGAGGGAGAGAATCTAAGGCCGTGCAAAATAATCAATGTGCCTTTCTTGAAGGATATGAATATCAAAGTACTTTCACCAGCTCCTGACCTTATCAATATACCTTATAGCCAATTGAATCATCGTCTTTATACTCTTCTCGATAATCTGATACAATCACACAGGACCACATTGATATTCACGAACACAAGATCAGGCACCGAGAGGGTCGTCCATCATCTGAAGGAGAAATTCCCGAGGAATTACGTCGAAGAGATAAAAGGCGAACCGAAAGAAGAGAAGATAGACGGAGACATCAGCCTGAACGGAGATGCAGCAAGCAATGAAGGACTGGACGAGGCTCATCATCCACGAAGCAATGATGCTGACGGCAATGTTCAAGACGAAGGTCAGCATCAATTTGCGAAGGTCAATCATAAAGCACATCGCGCTGACAAGGGGGAAGTCCCTTACGGGGAACGTCAGCAATCACAGAAAATAAAAAAGACCGAAGCCGATGCTGACCCGAGCTCAAGTGAGGTCTTGAACAATTCTCCTCGCTCCATCGGCGCTCATCACGGCTCATTATCAAAATCTCATCGTTTCGAGTTAGAAAAAAGATTAAGAGAAGGAAAAGTCAAATGTGTTGTCTGCTCAACTTCATTGGAATTAGGCATTGACATAGGTTACATTGATTTAGTGATTTTGCTGGGTTCGCCAAAGAGTGTTGCCAGGGCATTGCAGAGAATAGGAAGGTCAGGCCACCAGCTTCATTCAATCACAAAAGGAAGAATTGTTGTGCTGGATCGAGATGACCTTGTTGAATGTTCTGTCTTGTTAAAGAGCGCAATCGAGAAAAAGATTGACAATATACACATTCCGACAAATTGCGCTGATGTGCTTGCACAGCATATTTTCGGAATTTGTCTGGAGCAGAAACAAAATTTCTTTGAGGTGTATGAACTAATAAGAAGAAGCTATTGCTATCATAATTTTCCTGAACAGGATTACAGGGCTGTTGTTGAATATCTTGCAGGCAAGTATGTCAATTTAGAGGAGCGTAATATCTATGCGAAAATATGGTTTGATGAAAAGACATATGAGATGGGAAGAAAAGGAAAAATGGGCAAGGTCATTTATATGACAAATATAGGCACAATACCAGAGCAGTCAGGCATCATAGTGAAAATAGGCACAGAAGCAATCGGCTCTATTGAGGAAGCATTTCTTGAAAGGCTAAGGCCAGGAGATATTTTTGTTCTCGGAGGAAATGTGTATCAATTCAAGTTCACCAGAGGCCAGGTTGCCCAGGTCTCAGCAGCAGAGGGAAAAAAGCCTACTGTTCCTTCGTGGTTTTCAGAGATGCTTCCATTGAGTTTTGACCTTGCAATGGAAATCTCTAAATTCAGGAGATTGATAAAAGAAAGGTTTGAGGCAAAGCAGAAAAAAGAGGAGATAATTAAATTTATCAATCAATATCTTTATGTTGAAAACGATGCAGCAGAAGCAATATACGAATATATCAAAGACCAGTTCTATTATGCTAAAGTCGCAGATGACAAGCATCTTGTAATTGAATATTACAAGGACAAGGACATGCATTATGCAATCTTTCATTCACTTTTCGGAAGAAGAGTCAATGATGCTTTGTCAAGAGCCATTGCATATTCATTGTCAAAAACCCAACACATTGCTGTTGAGATAGGAATAACTGATAATGGTTTTTATTTGGGTTCAGCAAAGCAAGTGAATGTCAGAAAAGCATTAGAGTTATTAACGCCTCAAAACCTTAGGCAAGTATGCGAAAACGCAATAGAGAAGACAGAAGTTCTTAAAAGAAGGTTCAGGCATTGCGCAGCAAGGGCATTGATGATTCTGAAAGAGTACAAGGGAAAAAGAAAAAATGTTGGCAAGCAGCAGGTATCTTCAACAATATTAATGAATGCAGTCAAGAGAATATCAGATGATTTTCCTGTACTTAAAGAAGCAAGAAGAGAAGTATTAGAAGACCTTATGGACATCAAAAATTCTGAGCTAGTAATAAAATGGATAAACGAGGGAAAATTGAAAATAGAAGAGGTGCAAACCTCAATTCCTTCTCCGTTTGCTTTTAATCTTATAATGCAAGGTTTCTCTGATATATTAAAGATGGAAGACAAGCACGAATTCCTGAAAAGAATGTATAATATGGTAAAGGTTAAGATAGACCTTGAGCAAAACAGAAAATATGCAAAAACATCTGTTTCTGACAAGATAGCAGAACAAAAGCCCATAAACTATAATGAATTATGGAAAAAAATAGAGAAGGAGGCAGAAGAAAGAAGAAATGATGAGTCCGAGAAATTAAAAAGAATGGTCTGGAACCTTTCTCATGTGCCTGTTTTTGCGAAAATTGAATTGGTCAGAATGCTTGATGGCGAGACCAATATAAGAAAAGATGTTCTTGACCAACTCAAAAAACACCAGAAAAATATTGAAAAGAATTGGCCTGAAGAATTGAGAAAAGCTATTTTCGAGAAATTAAAAGAAATAGAAGATTAGGCTTTACTTCAACATAAAACATAAGTCATGAATAACTCTGAATATATGCCTTATAGCCCCTCTAGACACCAAAACATTAATAAATAAAGGCCTTTTATATATAAATAGAGGGTGGAATATGGCTAATGTTATCTTGAAGTTTAAATTGAATAAAAAATCAGATGGTAATACGCAATTAGTGGCATTTCATAAAAAGAAAGTGCATTTTATTGTACGGGATGCTGACAAAATTCCAAAGCCAGGAGAGTTTTGGGAATGTTTTATATGGAAAAC
>JBBIVF010000042.1:0-4070 GCA_037439845.1 Candidatus Woesearchaeota archaeon | reverse complement strand
CAGTGAGTTTTACTGTGATTTAATTTTTTTTAAAATTTTATTAATTTGATTTTTTTTTAAAATTTTTATCTTAAAATCGTAGTGATAAAATTTTTATCCGTTGTTAATAACATCATTTTTTCTTTTTAAACTTTTTCAAAAAGATTTATTAAACCCTCTTGCTAATCTCTTAGATAAAAATAAAAATATGACCGGTGAGGTTCAAAAAATAAAAAAGAGGTGATTAAATGAATTTTAGAGTTTTTTTAGCAGTATTAGCTACGCTTCTCCTTCTGCCTTTGACATATGCAGATACACCAGGTTTTGGTGTTGGCATTGACCTAGGTATAGAGACAGAAGCAGATGCGCCTCATTGTTGGATGGACCCAGAAACAAGGCTAGTGTTAATGAATCCAGCTGACGGAAGTGTTATAGCTGTTCAAAGAACACAGAACTATGCTTTCCAGGGAGAGCAGATAATTATGCAGATAGTATGCCAAGACAGAAACGGACACGAGGATCTCAACAATGTTCATGTCATTGCAGTGCCTTGTGAGTATTATGAATGCGTTGAAAACCCAGACAATGAAGGTTGCCCTGAATTTGAAGAGGCAGAGTGTTATGAGATTTCAAGAGTAGATGACCCAGGAGCAATTGGTGCAAGAGACGAAAATGGAAATTACATATCATTTGATCCTACAACAATGCTATGGTATTCCTGCGAATTTTCAGTCGAGACAATGAATTCAATGCACGGAGAGTTCTGGATAGTGCCTGAAGCATGCGACAAAGGATCAAACTCAGATGTAGGAGTTCAATGTACACACATTGACGAAGCAGAGAACTGGTGCTTGAATCCAGAGATACAATTAAGTTATTATCCAGCAACAGGCATTGACTTTGGCACAGTGTTGCCAGGAACAAGAGCATACTCAAATTCCTTGCACATTGTCAATGTAGAGGATCCTGCCTGTGAATGCGTATCAGAAGGTATAGGAGGAGCAGACTTATATATGATGATATCAGGTACAGACTTCTATGATCCTGCGAACAGCGGAGCAAGATGCCCATATACAAATGCGCTTTTGCTTGAGAACTTCGCTTACTTTGCAACGCAAGGAGCATACTCAACATGGACTAATTTCGGTGCAGACATAGAAGGTTATGACACTATCCCATATGAAACAGGAGATATATCCAACAGAGAGTACATAATTGACATGAACCCTATTTTACATCCTGGAAACGAGCTTACAATAACATTCAGGTTAGATCTGCCAAGGCCATGCATAGGTAATTTCGAAAACGGACAATTCCTGTTCTGGGGAGAGGCAGTATAAAATTTTTTAATTTTTTATTTTTAGATTTTTGATTTACTTTTTAATTTTTTTTGAGCTGTAAAAAAAGAGGTGAAGAAGAAATGGAAGGTTATTTGTTTTTTCTATTATTCGCGTTCCTATTCTTTAAAGATTAATTCGACATTTTATGTCAGGTGTTCTCCTAAAGATTTTAAAAATTATAAAGTCCTATATCTAAGAAACCTTTATAAATCACTCCTACTGCCAATACCCCGATGTCGCAATAGCTCAGCCTGGTTAGAGCGCCACATTCCTTTTTTTACTTTTAAAAAAAGGAGGGCGAGGCTCATAAAGCTTGAGCGATGAGGCTAAAGCCGATGATTAATCAGGCGTGTTACGTGGAGGTCCGGGGCTCAAATCCCCGTTGCGACATTTTTTTTGTTTTTAAAATACTCAAAGAGGTGTGAAATGGCCAAAGGATTTTATTCTGTCTACGCGCTGATAATGATATTGTTTGGGGCAGTAGGAGCAATGCTTTTTTTCGGAAGCGCATGGTATGTCAATGAAAATGGGATAACTGCAAAAGCAATGGGTTCTTCTGTTGAAGAGGAGTTCATTGCAATGTCAAAGACAATGAATGATGCTTCAATCGCAGCAAAGAATGCAGGAAAAAGCATATTAAATGCAAGGGACTCATTGGTAATAGCATCACAATTCGCTTCAAACACAAAAGAATCTTTCTATGCAATATCAGGATTCATGTCATTTGCAATACCATTCACAGAAGTCAGGCCTCTTCAGGGAGCAGGGCAATATTTCAAGACATCAGGAGACAATCTAGAGAGCCTTTCTTTGAAGCTCAATGAGACTGCTGACTCTTTCAGTCAGAATGCGCAGGATTTCAACAAACTGAGCCAAGATTTTTCTGACATGTCAACTAAACTTGATGAAGTGTCTGGAAAGATAAATTCAGGAGCAAGCTCATTGCCTGAGAAAGTCATTGTTTATTTTCTCGTATATATGGGCTTTTTACATCTTGTGATAATGTTTGCTGGCCTGAATTTCATGAAATTGAACTGAGATTATTTATGTCTAATGTACGACCCAGAATATCTTAACATCAAAAAATACCTTGATTTGAAGAAAAAATAGGAAAACAAAGCAAATTTTTTAAATATATAAATAAAATCTAAGCTATGACTAAAATATTGCTTGTTTATCCGCCGTTCTGCACTCCTGCAAGTCCGCCTTATTCTATTACCTACCTCTATGCTTTTTTGCAGAACAATCTTAGCAAAAAAAATTCTGTTCATGTAAAACATTCTGTTCATGTGTTAGATATGAATATTGAGTTTCATAAGAAGAAGTTTAAAGAGTATATGATATATTGCCAGAACTTGAGAAATAGATATGATAAACAAGAATATGAAAAAAAGACCAATGAATATATGCTTCAGAGTGAGAAGTGTTATTCTCAAAATAATAAATTAGTGGTTCATAACAAGAAACCAGAACTCTTCAATGAAATGCTTGGCCTTGTGCTAAAGAAAAAGCCAGACATTGTTGCATTCAGTATTGTATATTCCTCTCAGGCCTTCTATGCTCTTGCGCTATTGAAGGAGCTCAAGAAGAGAAAGATAAAGGCAGTCACAGGAGGACCTGCTGTCAATGAGAAATTGGCAAAATACTCTAAATTGCTGAAGAATGAGCTTGAATTATTGGAATTTATAGAGAAGAAAAAAATTGACCATAATAAGTTAAACTTCAACACAATATTGGACTTCAATATCTACAATCTTAGGGATTACTTTACGCCTGAAGTTGTTATTCCATTGAAAACTTCCTCAACTTGCTACTGGCAAAAATGCACTTTCTGCACGCATTTCAGCAGGACAAGATATTATGAATTTCCACTCGAGCAGATAAAAAAATCAATAAAATTATCAAAGAAAAAATACGTATTTTTTATTGACGACATGATTCACAAGAAAAGATTACTGGAAATCGCTAAAGTCATGAGACCTTTGAAAGTCAAATGGGAGGCACAACTCAAGCCAACAAAAGAGCTTGATTATAAAACATTGAAGACCTTAAAGGATTCCGGATTAACTGCAGTACTTTGGGGTGTTGAATCTGGCTGTGAGAGGATATTAAGGTTAATGAACAAAGGAACAAATAAGAATGATATAACTAAAGTGCTTAAAGATTCGCATAAAGCAGGAATAAAAAATGTGATTTTCATAATGATTGGCTTTCCGAGTGAGACAAAAGAAGAATTCTTACAAACAATTGATTTTTTAAAGTCAAATTCAGAGAATATAGATTTAGTGTCTACTTCTGTATTTGGCCTTCAAAGAGGAAGCATAGTGTATAATGAGCCTCAAAAATTTGGAATAACTGAGATTAGAGAAGAGAAACGCACTGTGCTTGATCCTAAGATTAGCTACGAGATAATGTCAGGTCTGACACAGGCACAAGCAGAGTCAATGCACAAGAAGTA
This sequence comes from Candidatus Woesearchaeota archaeon, assembly GCA_037439845.1. Lineage (GTDB taxonomy): Archaea > Nanobdellota > Nanobdellia > Woesearchaeales > JBBIVF01 > JBBIVF01. Next base: position 293 of record JBBIVF010000042.1, on the reverse strand, counting down.
CAAGAAGACAATAGAGAAAATAAACAAGTATCCAAAAGCAATGAATTTTTTCAGAGAGCATATGTTGACATTGGAATAAAAAAGAAAAAAGAAGATATTTACGAAAATAAAATAAAAAGATTATAAAAATAAAAGAAAAATAAAAAATAATAAAAAAGAAAAAAAGAAAAATAAAAAGAAAAAAACTAAAATAAACAGAAAAATAAAAGAAAATAATTATAAAAAATAAAAGAAAAATAAAAAATAATAAAAAAGAAAAATAAAAAGAAAAAAACTAAAATAAAAAGATTATA
>JBBIVF010000041.1:0-4200 GCA_037439845.1 Candidatus Woesearchaeota archaeon | reverse complement strand
ATAATATTTAAATAAGAGAATTATAATTATTGTAATTATAGAGAAAAAGAGGTGAAAGATGTTATCTCTCAGTTTTGATGTTTTTATCAGGTTCTTGTTAGCATTGGTGTTGGGAGCTTTGATAGGTCTTGAAAGAGAGTATGTTCTTAAGAAAAGAAAGCTCAAGGGCTTTGCAGGTGTGAGAACATTCATAATAATTGCCTTATTCGGAGCAATAATAGGTTTTTTTGCGCAAGAATATTCTTATTGGTTTATCATCGTAGCAGTACTAGGTTTTTTCGGATTCAGTGTTGCAGCATACTATCTTGAGTCAATGACAAGAAAATCAATTGGAGCAACAACAGAGATATCATCTCTTGTCACAATGCTCATAGGAGTGTTATGCACATTAGGCCATCTTCAACTTGCTATTGTGCTGGCTATAGTTGTCACAGCAGTGCTTGCACTCAAAGACGCATTGCATAAATTCGCCAAATCCATTGATAAGAGAGAGATATATTCTACTCTTAAATTCGCTATTGTCGCTTTTGTGATATTGCCTTTCTTGCCAAATAAGACATATGGCCCATTGAATGTTTTTAATCCTTACATTATTTGGCTTTTTGTTGTCTTCATCTCAGGTATTAGTTTTGTTGCTTATATATTGATGAAAGCATTAGGTCCAAAGAAAGGATTAGTACTGACAGGTATTCTGGGCGGATTTGTCTCAAGCACAGGAGTTGCATTGAGCATGGCAGAGAAATCAAAAATATTAGGCAAACTATCAAAATTATTGGCTTTTGCAGTGATAGTGGCTTGTTCAACAATGCTCATAAGAATTCTTATAATTGTTGCGTTCATGAACAAGGCAATGATAAAAACAATACTTTTTCCCTTCATTGCTATGGCTATATCAGGTTTCATAGCTGCATTGATATTATGGGTAAGGTCTTCAAAAACAAAACATGGAGATATTACAATAGATGTTAAATCTCCCTTTACATTGACTCCTGCGCTAAAATTCGCAGCTCTTTTATTAGTCATCTTGTTTATCTCAAAATTAGGTTTTCTTTATTTCGGAACAAAAGGAGTCTATATCACATCCATATTATCTGGAATTGGTATTGATGCAATAGCAATAAGCCTGAGTCAGATGTTTTCTTCAGGAGAAGTGTCTCAACAAGTTGCATCCATATCATTAGTGCTTGCTGCGATAACAAATATCGCAATAAAAGGGGGAATAGCCTATTTCTTCGGAGAAAAAGAATTCAGCAAAAAGATAGCCATCATTTTTTTAATAATGATCCTTGTAGGATTAGGTTGCATACCTTTTATATAGATTTTTTATTTTTTTGCTCTTGGTAGTATTGGTTTTTCTCTTTTTTTTGATTTTTCTCGTTTTTATTCTTTTTATCCTCTTTATCTTATTTGCCTCAATTATATTTACTGGAATATTTTCTTTCTTATTCTTTACACTATTATGCTTCTTTGCGATGGAGAGTAATATTAACATAGCCAGGACCATTCCAACAATTATTCCGCACAAGAAAATAATTATGGAACTTGAATCAATTTTATCAACAAGAGCTGCCTTTGATATCTTTTCTTGTTTCTTGAAATACATATCAAGATTACTGAGCTCCATTGCATATTCCGTATAAAGCATAGCAGAATACTTTGATGAATTAACAAGTTCCTGGGCATATTCATAATAGCTATATCCCAAAATAGGAAACATCCCTTTTTTTGTCTGCGAATAAATAACGCTTTTAGCCACATCGAGTTTTTTATATATCATCTTGTCAATGTTAGATGTTGTCAGTCCAAGGCTTGAAAGAAGAAGAGATGACTCTGCATTTGCTTTTGACGCCTTGAACAAGCATAATGCGTATTCTTCTGATATCATATCCTCATAAGCCATATCTATGCCTTTTCTTATTTCACTCACATCCTCGTTCATAAGTAATTTGATAAACTCCAATTTTTCCTCTGCTTCGCTTAGCTTTTCTGTGCAGCTTTGCTTAAGGCTCTGCTGGTCCAGATTGAATTTGACTTTTCCTGAACCATAATAGGTTGACCATGATTTTCCAGAATATAACCTTTCAATTGCATTAGCCAGCCTTATTTTAGTGCTATTGGTTGTGATGTTATCTTGTTCTGCTTTATTGATGTGCTCAGATGCTTCTATCAATCTCTCTTGCACTATCATGAATGCCTCAAGGTCAGTGATTGTCTCTATTTTCCAATTTCTTGTTTTAATATCCATCAGATTTATTTTTCTTTTAGTATCTTTTATTAATGCTTTGACCTCTTGATCAGTCAAATTAGAAAACAATATATTCAAAATCTCAAAGTCAAGGCTGGAGCCATAGCATCTGGATGCTGCAGAGTAATATTTTCCTTCTTGGAAAAGCTGTTTTGCTTGCATTGACAAGTTAAGGGCATCTTCATAATATGAATTGTTTTCCTTAAGATGTTTTATTCCTTTTCTGGCCATCTTTTTATCTACTGTCTCTTTAAGCTCATCTGCTCTGCTGCAAAGCTCTCCTGCAAGCATCCTCATTATATTAATATATCCTTCATCTGTCTTTATGTCTCCTGTCTCCCTTTTCATGGACTTTCCTGTGAATTCCTTATACGCTTCATAGATATCAAGAACTTTTACTATTGAAACATTAAGTTGATCCTCAAGATCTTTTAATTTGACAGAAGAATTATTTTCAGTCAGGTTCAGAAATTTGACTAAGCTTTCATCAATAATAGTATCATTCGCATCAACATCTGCTTCTGATATCAGAATTTTTTTTATCCCTGCTCTTGCTGCTGCCTCTATCTTTTCTTTCACTCCGCCAACAGGCCCAATCAATCCGCCTGAATTTATTGTTCCTGTCATAGCAATTTTTTCGTCATACTTTTCGTCATTAAGTAATGCTATTGTCAATAAAGTTATTGGCGCTCCTGCACTAGGCCCTCCGATTATCGAAGAATCTGATTTTATCGTGTAAAAAAAATCATATTTCGAGCAATCTTTTTCTGTGATTTTACAAGCTATTGAATTTGCAAACCTAGTAGATATCTGGGTGTCTATTTTGCTGACAGGATATGTCTGAATAAACACTCTTCCCTCTCCTGGCTGTATTTCGAGAAACAGGTCTGCTGTTTTTCCTATGTAACCTGTGTCGGTCTCTGACACTGCCAGCAGCACAAGGTGCCCTTTTTTTGTTGTATCTGAATGCACAGGCATAGCACAAAGAAGTAATAATGCCGTAAGAATCATTAATAGATGTTTATTTCTCATTTCAGCAAAATTTATATACTTGCGTTTTTTAAATATTTCGTATGGATGTTCCACAAAAAGAGGTGTTTGAAGTCAATCCAACAAAAATAGTAGTTTTACTTTTATTCTTCATCTTGCTATTATCGGCAATTGCTTATGTTAGCTACACTTTATTGAAGCCCGAGAAACAACCTGAACAACTCAATGAGCCTTCAACTTCTTCTGCTGTTGAAGAAAAAAAACAGGAAGAGAAAGAGGAACAGAAACAAAGCATAGAAAGCAAACCTAAGGAAGAAAAAATACCATCTCTCTCTCCTAATGTGCATTATATTTATCTCTTTGACAACTATGTCAACTCAGATTATATTAAGGTAAAGAAAAATGATATTGTAGTGTTTAAGAATGAAGGTCATAATGTCAAGGCAATCAGGCTGGACTGGCAACTAAACATTACTAATCAGATATATCCTCAGAAATCATGGAACATAACAGTTGATTGGATTGGCTTAATGCCTTGGAAGGATTCTTTTAACTTTTATGTGAGAGGAGTAATTGAATCAGAAGAATAAGATTATCTATTTTTTTGTATTTTTCTTTTTTATCTTTGTTTGCGTCTCTTTCTTGTCTTTTTCACTTGCGTTTCCATTTCCATTAGAATAACTGCATAGAGTGTAATTGCATTGAGGATAGAAACTGCATCCGATGAATGTGCCGAAAACAGATCTTCTAACCTTTAGCTCACCTTTGCCGCATTTCTCGCAGATTATTCTTTCTCCTTTTTCTATTCTATTGACAAGGTCTTTGAGTTCAGGAGAAAAAATCTTTGACTCGCATTCAGAATTAAGGCAAATCTCCTGTTTTCTTTTTCTGTCAAGCACGATTATCATAGGTGCTCCGCATTTTGGGCATGTTTTCTCAGTGGGTTTTATTTTTTTACCGGCTGG
>JBBIVF010000040.1:0-4579 GCA_037439845.1 Candidatus Woesearchaeota archaeon | reverse complement strand
TGAGAGATTCTTCTAATATCATTCAATGTGTAATTGAAAAAGATAAAGTTGGAGGAGAGAAATTTGCCATAGCAGATAAGATACAGATAGAAGCTTCAATGAAAATCTCTGGTCAAATAAGAAAAGAGGAAAGAGCACCTTCTGGATATGAGATAAATGTGAATGATTTTGAGCTTGTGGGGCCTTCAATTGATTTTCCGATACAGAAAGACCTTTCAGAAGAATATCTGCTTGATGTCAGACACCTTTGGATAAGATCAAGAAAAATGACTTCAATTCTAAAAATCAGGTCTAGTGTTTTTGGAGCAATACATGAATATTTTAGAAGCAATGGATTCTATGAACACCAGTCGCCTTGCTTTACTAGCAACCAAGCAGAAGGAGGTTCTACTTTATTTACAGTGAATTATTTCGGCAAGCCAATGTATCTTACCCAAACCTGGCAACTTTATGCTGAAGCTGTTATCTTTGCATTAGAGAAAATATATTGTATTGCTCCTTCATTCAGAGCAGAGAAATCAAAAACATCAAGGCATCTAACTGAATATTGGCACGCTGAGATGGAAATGGCATGGAGCGAGTTCAAAGATATAATGGACCATGGCGAAGCCCTGATAAAGCATGTCGTAAAAAGAGTGCTGGAAAAGAATATACGCGAGCTTGAATTCCTAAAAGCAGATATAGAACTATTAAAGAAGGTCATTGAAAAACCATTTATTAGAATGAGTTATGATGATGCTTTAAAAGTCCTGAAAGAGAAATGCAACATAGAAATAGAATGGGGCAAGGATTTAAGGACCATTGAAGAGGATGCCTTATCAAAATTATATGATAATTTCATTATAGTTTATAATTATCCTAAAGTTGTCAAGGCATTCTATATGAAAGAGGTTCCAGGAAATCCTGATGTTGTGCAAGGCTGTGATTTTATAGCGCCTCAAGGATATGGAGAGATAATAGGCGGCTCACAAAGAGAAGAAAAAATTGAAGAGATTGAAAAAAGGCTACGCGAGCAAGGAGAGAATCCAGAATTATATTCATGGTACCTTGATTCGCGAAGATATGGAAGTGTGCCTCATGGTGGTTTTGGTATGGGAGTAGAGCGTCTAATATCATTCATATGCCATTTGGACAATATAAAGGATGCCATTGCTTTTCCTAGAACAATGTTAAGGACAAAACCATAAATTTTATATAATTTATAATTCTTGAAATTAAAATATGGAAGTTAATGAGGAGCTTATAAAAAAGGTTGCAAAAAATGCTCGTCTTAAACTGAGTGACTCAGAAATCAAGGAATTTGTGCCTCAGTTCAAAGAAATACTTGATTTGTTTTCTGAGCTTGCAAAAGTTGATACAAAAGATGTTAAACCTTCTTTTCATCCTATAGATATAAAAAATAATATGCGTGAAGATAAAATCTTAAAATCTTTATCTCAGGAAGAAGCATTGGCTAATGTAAAATTCCAAAAAGATGGATACATCAAAGGGCCTAAAGTAGTATGAATAATACAATACAAGAATATATCAAAAAAGTACAAGAGGGAAAAATAGACATAGTAGATATGACTAAAAATGTTCTGGAAAAAATAAAAAAGATAAATAAAGAGTATAATTATTTCACAGTAATATGCGAGGATCTTGCTCTGGAATTGGCAGAGAATATCAAAAAAGACAAAAAGAATAATAAAAATAAAAGACTTTGCGGTTTATTTGTCAGCATCAAGGATTGCGTAACTATTAAGGATGTAGAAACTACTTCAGGATCAAAGATTTTGAATGGATATAAACCTGTATTTGATGCTCATATAATAAAGCTATTAAAAGATGAAGGCGCAATAATAATAGGAAAAACAATACAAGATGAATTTGGATTTGGAAGTTTTTCAGTGAATGTGGGACTTGACAAGAAAATACCTCTTAATCCTTTTGACAAGACAAGAACAACAGGAGGAAGTTCTGGCGGAGCAGCAGGAATAACACAGATTGCAGATTTTCCTCATATTGCTATTGGAGAATCAACAGGAGGCAGTATTGCGTGTCCTTCTGCTTTCTGCTCGGTAATTGGCATGACTCCAACTTATTCTTTAGTATCAAGAAATGGGTTGTTGGATTATGGTAACTCTTTAGATAAAATAGGAGTTATGTCTAAAGAGATTGAGGCGAATGCATTGGTAATGGACGTTATTTCTAAGAAAGATCCAAATGACCCTACAAATAATGGACAAAAGGAAAAGTTGTATCCGATAAGAAAAAATGAAAAGAATCAACAGAAAATCAAAATAGGCATAATAAAAGAAACAACTGAAGGTATTGAGGATGAGATTAAAAAAGAGATAATGAGAAAAATTCAAACTCTTAATAAAAAATATGAGATAACTGAAATTTCACTTCCTATGAATGCAAAACTATCTGTTTCAACATATTATATCATTGCTGTATCAGAAGCATCAACTAATCTTGCGAAATACTGCGGACTCAGGTATGGCATTCAAGAATATACAAAAGATAATTTTAATGATTATTTCACAAAAATCAGGTCAGAAAATTTGGGAAAAGAGGCCAAGAGAAGAATAATGTTGGGCACTTTCGCAAGAATGTCAGGTTATAGAGACGCTTATTATCTTAAGGCATTGAAGGTCAGGACGCTGCTGATTAAGGAATATAAGAAGGCATTTGAGAATGTAGATGTATTATTATGCCCTACAATGCCTATTTTTCCACCAAAATTTGATGAGATAAAAAAATTGACTCCTTTGCAGAATTATCTCATGGATATTATGACAGTTGGACCTAATCTTGCAGGTCTTCCTCATTTATCTTTGCCATTAAAAACCAGATTGCCTGCAGGAATAATGTTGATTGGTGACCATTTTTGTGAGAATACATTGTATAGTGTGGGAATTGATGTTTTGAATGATTAATATGGAATAATTAATATGAAATGATTAATAAATAAATGAAAAAAATAATAAAATAATAAGAAGATAATAAAGACAATAAAAAAATAATAAGAAAAAATGTAAGAAAAAATAATAAAAAAATTATAAGAAAATTATAAGAAAAATAATAATAAAAAAAATAATTAATAAGAAAAAATAATGAAAAGATAATAAAAAATAAGAAAAATAATAATAATAAAAACAATAAAAAAATAATAAGAAAAAATGTAAGAAAAAATAATAAAAAAATAAAAGACAGAAAAATGAAAAAAAATAACATAATGATTGGACTTGAGGTTCATGTTCAGTTAAACACAGACTCAAAAATATTCTGCGGATGCGCAACAAAACCAGAGAAAAATAAAGAGGATTTGCCTAATTCCAGATGTTGTCCTGTTTGTTTAGGCCATCCTGGCTCAAAGCCTATGTTCAACTCAAAAGTATTGGATTTTGGGTTGAAGTTGTGTCTTGCATTAAATTGCAATATAGCTAAAGAGCTAATTTTTTCCAGAAAATCATATTTTTATCCTGATCTTGCCAAGAATTTTCAGATAACTCAGTTTGAAATACCTCTGGGAAAAGATGGGTATGTTGAAGTTTCAGGAAAAAAGATAGGAATAAGAAGAGTGCATATTGAAGAGGACCCTGCTGCGCTTGTCCATCAAGGAGACATAACACAAAGTTCATTCTCGCTAATAGATTATAACAGGTCAGGCATTCCATTAGCAGAAATAGTCACTGAGCCTGACATTGAAAGTCCTGAGATGGCAAGAGAATTTATGAATAAACTTTCAGCCATACTTCAAAGTTTGGAAATTTTCGATCCTGATTTTGGAACAATAAAAGCAGATGTCAATATTTCTATACCTGAAACAGGAAATGTAAGAGTAGAAGTAAAGAATGTATCAGGGTTCAAAGAAATACAAGATTGTATAGATTATGAAGTTGCGCGCCAATTGAAAGAAAGCGAAGAAAAAAAAATAATGGAACCTCATACAAGATGCTGGAATACTAAAGGATATACTGAGATGCTAAGAGAAAAAGAAACAGAAGCGGATTATGGCTATATATTTGAGCCGGACCTTGTAAGGATAGATATTACTGATGCTATGATTAGTAACATAAAAGAAAAAATGCCTTTGCTTCCTGAAGAAAAGGCCAAGATATATATCAAAGAAGGAGTTGAGAAAACAACTGCTGAAGTAATTGCCAATAATTTTGGATTGAGCAAATTCTTTGATGAAATAAGGAAAAAAATGGATGCGACTTTTGTAGCGAATATATTCAGAAAAGATCTTTTAAAAAACATAAACAAATATAATAAAAGTTTTGAAGAAATTGACAAAGAAAATCTTATAGAATTGCTGAATTTACTTTTCAATAAAAAGATTTCTGACAAAATAGGCAGAGAGCTTTTTGAGCTTCTGGTGAAAGACAATATTGACGTCAAGAGATATGTTAAAGAAAATAATCTTGAGATTATACAGGATTCTGGCGAGATAAATAAGTATTGCGATGAGGCTATAAGTGAGAATCCCAAAGCAGTAAGGGATTACAAAAGCGGAGAGGAAAAGGCCTTGAATTTTCTTGTAGGTCAGGTTATGAAGAAAAGTAAGGGAAAAGCCTCTGCTGAAGAA
>JBBIVF010000039.1:0-4735 GCA_037439845.1 Candidatus Woesearchaeota archaeon | reverse complement strand
ACTTGCTGTTGATTTGTTAGTTTAAATTTTTCGCTTAGTGGCTTGTGGACATAAACTTTTCCGTTTATATTTCTTACTACATACTCCAACTGATTACTAACAACAGGAATGCAATTATGCATTGGGTTGTTGAAATCTAATTCTTCAACATTTAATGAGAATGAATTTACGACTTCTGAATTTTTAATTATGAAAGCATTTGCGCTCTTTGTCTGAAGCGCATCTCTTATTATTGGGTTGGTTATTTCATACATTTTCTCAAGGTCTAATGGAGTGTTTTTTCCGTAAACACAGAATTCGTCTGCATCTAATGAGGTTTTCACAGTTTCCGTAGATCCTTTATTTGCTGCTGCTGCTGAAACTTTGTTGTTTAATTCTTGAACAAACATAGTATTTTCTGCAACTGATTTTGACTGTGACATTTTCCTGATGCCTGAGTACCCTATTCCAAGAACAATTATAACAATAATAGCCACGAGGACTATAATAACAATGCTTTGTAATTGAGATTTTTTCATTCTATCACCTTTTTTATTTTAGGAAGACTATATTAAATGTTTTTTTCCTTATATTTAAATGTTTTTTAGTTTCTTTATAAATTTAATTTTTTTAATTTTTTAATACCTTGCCAGAATATTTTATATAAATTTTTAATGTTTTGTTTAAAATTCTTAGAGAATTATTTTTTTGTTCTTGAAATTTTCTGTTCACTTTTTTATTTTTATCAATTGCTTCAGTTCGCAATATTGGCAAATACCAACTTTTTTTGAGATAATAGATAATATATTATTCACTCTTGAACCCATTCTTAGTTTCTAAAATATTCTTGTCTTCCTCATGATTAATGCTATGCGCACCTTTGATAAAATAATAAAACAATATGCTAGAAGTAATTAATCCTCCTATTATGACATAAGGAATAATTTTTTCGAATCTTTCATACATTATGATATTTTTGACAGGCTCTTCGACATTTAAGCTATTTACAAAAATAGATCCTTTATAAAATAAATCAATAAGATTGTTTATGCTCATTTAACTGCCTCTTCTTAATATTCTAAATTGAGCAGGGTAATTTTCTATATTATTTAAGAATTACTGATTTTTAATTATCTTCTATAATGAAAAAAAATTATAAATGTTTTAAAAAATACTTTAAGCAAGTTTACATTATTCAGAAACCTTTATAAACCACCTATTTTTTTTCGAGTTAATTTTTACCTATAATCAAGCTCAGCCTAAGAATCCAAGATTCTTAGTACAGAACGCTTTGAATCAAAAATTCTAAAGATTCTGGGTTTTGATTAATAAAAAAGTTAGTAGTTATTAATAAAAATAAAATAAACCATGGGAAAGAAAAGAAGACCTCGATTTGGAAGTATGGGAGTTTGGCCTAGAAAAAGAGCTAAACGAGAATACCCTAGAGTCAGAAATTGGCCTGTAAAAAAAGAAGCAATTCCGCTTGGTTTTGCAGGATACAAAGCAGGCATGACTCATATTGCAGTAATTGACAACCGAAAAACCTCGATCACAAAAGGCGAAGAAATCATAATGCCTGTGACTGTTGTCGAATGTCCGCCTATAAAAATTTTCTCAATTCGTTTCTACAAAAAAAATGTTAATTCTCTAAGATGTGTAAAAGAGGTTGTCAATCCTAAGCTAGATAAAGAAATCTCAAGAAAAATCCGCAAGCCCAAAAAAATTCATTCTTTAGACGGAATAAATCCAAAAGATTATGATGATATCAGGCTAAATGTATATACACAGCCAAAATTGACTGGTATCGGAAAAAAGAAACCAGAAATATTTGAGATTGCTTTGGGTGGAAACATAGAAGAGAAGTTCAAATTCGCGTCAGAACACCTATCAAAAGACATTCTTTTGACAGAAGTTTTCAAGGAAGGACAATGCGCAGACATCAAAGCAGTTACAAAAGGACATGGATTTCAAGGCGCAGTCAAGAGATTTGGCATAGGCCTAAAACCGCACAAATCAGAAAAAGGACGAAGAGCTCCTGCTACTCACGGACAATGGCAAGGGCATCTGCATTTCATGCACAGAGTTCCTGCAGCAGGCCAAATGGGATATCATACAAGAACAGATTACAACAAAAAAATAATGATGATATCAACAGATGTCTCGAAAATAAACCCTAAAGGAGGATTTTTGAGATATGGTTTTGTGAAGAATCCATATCTTCTCTTCAGAGGCACAATTCCAGGACCATCAAAGAGAATAGTGAGGTTCAATCATCCGATAAGACCCAACAAGAAATTAGAGTATGAAGTCCCATCAATTACATTCATAGATTTAGCATCAAAACAAGGCAGATAAAATGAAACTCAAGATAATTGCAGCAGATGGCAAAAATGTAGGAGAAATGCAGCTTCCAAAACAGTTTGAAGAAGATTTGAGACCAGATTTAATAAAGAGAGCAGTGCTTGCCATACATTCCCATAACAGACAACCTTACGGAGCATTTCCCCTGGCAGGAAAAAGATATTCTGCTGAAACATCCAAGAGAAGAAGAGATTATAAAGGGTCATACGGAAAAGCCATATCAAGAACTCCCAAAAAAGTTATGACGCATAGAGGAGACCAGTTTTATTGGGTGGGTGCTTTTGCGCCTATGACAGTAGGAGGAAGAAGAGCTCATCCTCCAAAAGCTTGGAAAGTATGGGAGCAGAAAATAAATATCAAAGAAAGAAAAAAAGCAGTTAGGAGCGCAATATCCGCAACAGTCAACACACTACTTGTAAAAGCAAGAGGCCATAATGTTCCTGAAAATTATCCATTTATATTGTCTGATGATTTCGAGAATATAAAAACAACCAAAAAAGCAGCAGAGGCTCTGAAAAAAATAGGTCTCAAGAAAGAGCTTGACAGGACAAAAGAAAAGAAAGTCAGGGCAGGCATAGGTAAAATGAGAGGAAGAAAATACAAGAAAAAGGTAGGCCCCTTGATAGTCGTCTCAAAAGAATGCGAATCTGAGAAGGCATTCCATAATATTCCGGGTGTTGAAGTTATCCAGGTAAAGTTCCTGAACGCAAAATCACTTGCTCCAGGCACTCAGCCAGGAAGACTGACACTATTCACAAAGCCAGCCATAGAGCTAATGCAAAAGGAGAGATTATTCCTGTAAAAAATGAGAGGCGTAATAAAATATCCTTTATCAACAGAGAAATCATTAAGAGCAATGGAGAGTGAAAATAAGCTCATATTTGTCGTAGACGTGAAAGCCACAAAGAAAGAGATAAAGGAAGAACTTGAAAAGATGTTCAAGTGTAAAGTGATTAAGGTCAATACTTTCATAAATTCAAGTATGGAGAAAAAAGCTTATGTAACTTTCTCTCCGGAAACTCCTGCTATAGACATAGCAACACAATTAGGTTTGATGTAAGATGGGCAAGAATCTGATTCAACAAGCAAGAGGAAAAGGTGGTCCAAGATACAGAGCACCATCATTCAACTGGAAAGGCAAAGTAGAACATATATCATGGTCAAATACCTTGAAAGAGGGCAGGATAACTAAATTGATACATTGTGCAGGACATTCTGCGCCATTAATGCAAGTTGTCTATGAAAACGAAGAGAATTTTCAGATAGCGCCTCTGGGTGTCAGGGTAGGAGATACTGTGGCAACCGGAAAGGGGGCAGAAATTAAAATAGGAAACACACTTCCACTTTCAGAGATACCAGAAGGAAGCCCCGTATATAACATAGAAGTCACACCCGGCGATGGCGGAAAATTAGTAAGAGGAGCAGGTTCATATGCAAAGATAATGTCAAAGCTGCCTGACGGAGTTATTGTTATAATGCCATCCAAAAAAAGAAAGAAATTCCACTCTATGTGCAGAGCATGCATAGGAATAATCGCAGGAGGCGGAAGATATGAGAAGCCTCTCTTAAAAGCAGGAAAAGCACATTACAAATTCAGGGCCAAAAACAAAATATGGCCTGTTGTCTCAGGAGTGTCACAAAATGCAGTTGACCATCCATTCGGAGGAAAACATTCGCACAAAAAAGGAAGGCCTACACAGGCGAAACACAATGCACCTCCAGGAAGAAAAGTAGGAATGATCAGACCTAAGAAGTCAGGAAGAGGTGTTTTCTTGACCAAGAAAAAAGGTGGAGGTAGCAAAAAAGCAAAAATTTCCAAAAAAGAAGAGAAAGAGAAGAGAAAAGAAAAGAGAAAATCAAAACAAGTGGTAGCATAAAATGGCAAAAAAAATATTTACATATCGAGGAAAAACATTGGAAGAACTGAAAAAGATGTCCTTAACTGAGTTTTCAGCATTATTGAAATCAAGAGCAAGAAAAGCCATTACAAAAAACCTGAGTGAAGAGAAGAAGAAATTTATAGAAAAAGTCAGGAAGAAGCAAAAAATCAAGACACACATGAGAGATATGGTGGTCATTCCAGACATGGTAGGAAAGCTCATAATGGTATATACAGGGAAAGAATTTGTTCCGGTAAATATACAGGAAGAAATGATAGGGCATAGGCTAGGAGAGTTTGCTCCTTCGAGAAAAAAATTGCAACACTCTGCTCCGGGAGTAGGTGCCACAAAATCAAGTTCCGCATTATCAGTCAAATAAGGTTGAAAAATGAAGAAAGGATATAGCTACGATGAGTATGACCCTGCAATAATGGCAAGAGCAATTGCTAAAGATATCAACTGCAGCAAGAAGCACGCAGTAGAGATATGCAGAATGCTGAGGAATAAGAATCTCC
>JBBIVF010000038.1:2660-5136 GCA_037439845.1 Candidatus Woesearchaeota archaeon | reverse complement strand
TTGCTAATGCAGGTTGTCATCGGACTACGCTCAGTGGAAGTTTATTGTGCACTGCTGTATCCCCGTAAGGGACAACCCCCTCCGGCATACCAATGTTTTTTGTGCTTCATCGCTTCGTGAATTGATGACAACCTCGACTTTAATCGCCTTGATAATTAAGGATAATAATGATTTTGATAGTGTTCTCATTTTGTCAGCTCCATGAATATGTCTTTTAATGAGCTAGGATATATTTCTATGGAAATCAGGTTTTCGTGTCTTTTCTCAATTATTTCAAGCAGCTTTTTCAGGCATTTGTCTGCTTTAGGCACATATATTACAAGCTTGTAGCCATAATCATGATGTTTCTTTATGTCAATTTTTTCTTTCTTTAGCTCCTCAATAAGATTCTCGTAATTCGTCGGCACTGTCTGGATATGAATCTCTTCATAATTAGAGTATTTTTTCTTGAACTCCTCTACTGTGCCAACTCCAATTACTCTCTTGTCGTGTATTATAGCAAGCCTGTCACAATATTTTTCAACTTCCTGAAGAAAATGAGAAGCCACAAGCACAGTGGTGCCATTTGAGTTAATTCTTTTGATTAGCTCCCACATCTGATCTCTTAGAACAGGGTCAAGGTCTGCTGTTGGCTCATCTAGAAGTAATATGTCAGGGTCATGTATTATTGCACAGGCTATATCCAATCTTTTTTGCATTCCTCCTGAAAGATTTGAACCTATTGTGTTTTCTTCTCCTTCTAATCCCACAAGTTTCAGTACTGTTTTGATGTTTGTTAGGATAATGTCCTTTGACAGATTATACAGAGCACCAAAATAAAAAAGATTCTCTCTGACTGTGAGCTCAGGATAAAAACTCGGTTCTTGGGCAGCAAAGCCAAATATTTTCCTGACAGCTAACTTCTCCCTATACACTGACTTGAAAACAGGATCTGATGGCTCAACCTTGAGAAGATGCTCTGGTCTGAAAAAAACATTTCCTTTGTCAGGCGTGATTATGCCTGCAATTAACTGAAGTAAAGTTGTCTTGCCTACTCCAGACATGCCGATTATACCAAAAAGCTCTCCATTCTTTATTGAAAAACTTAACTCTTTTAACACTTCCTTGTGTCCGAAAGATTTAGTTATTGCTTCAATTTTTAAGATATCAATATCTGTTGACAATCAATTGACCCCCGAAGCACTGTTTAACTGCTCGTTATTGCAGCTAACAGAGTTATGCTTTTTTGCCAAGAAAAAACCTTATATAAAGTTGATTAATCACTTACAAGTGATACTTTTATTTTGAAAATCTTTTGAAAATCAATAGATATCTAATAAAACCCATTTTACTGTTCTTGAATCATCATCCTGATAGACCAGTCTTGCAAGGTATGTGCCTGGCTTAATGCCTTCATAAAAATGATATGTTCTCTGGCCAAATCCTTCATTTTCGTCTATGTCTTCGCCTGAATTTCCATAATTATAATCAATATCTGGTATGTACATATTGAAATTTCCTCTTTCACTTTTTCCATCACCATAATTCCACACATTGTAATGCACTTCAAATTCATTATCATTCAACATCAATGACCTGACTGCTCCAAATCTGAGATTTGATTCTTTCGACGAGGCAAAAGAAAATGAGGAAAGAATAGATATTATTGAGAGAACAATCAACATAAAAAATATTTTTTTCATTTAAATCACCCCAACATTTCTCCAATATTCATTAAATATTCAATTAATCAAGAAATTCTTCTCGATATATCAAATTTTCTGATAATTTTTTGCAAATTATTAGTGACAAAATTTTAATGTTTTTTCGACGAGAAAGTTGTTACTTGCATTTAGTCAATTTTTTACATTTAAAAGATACTAACAAAACCTTTATATATCAATATAAAATACATGATATTCAATATTAAGTGGTGATAGAAATCTAAAAGGTTGTTTGCAAAGACAAGCGATTATTCAGACATGCTCATTTGAAAAACTGTTTTTGTTTTGAGGCTGATAGAATCTAAATAAAATAATGCAAAAAAATAATGCGTGGAAAATAATGCGTGGGGGGAAAATGCCTAGCTTGACCAAAGCAAAAATTGATAATGTCTTTAGTTTGAAAAACATAAAGAATTATTTCTCTAAGAACCATTTCTCTAACAACCTTTCTAAGAATTTTTCTAAAACTTTGCTTGCATTAGGCTCATTAGCGTTATTTGCAGACATTGCATCAGCAGATTCAGCAAAAAATAGAAATGAGCAAATGCCTTCTTCTGGAAACATAGTTCCTATTAAGATTCAAGAGCTCTTTGTCTATAAAACTATTGATAGTTATCCCTTCAGTCCTTGTAAGGAGATAAAGACAAAAAAACCAGGCACAATGAAAGCAGTTTCTGTTATATCTGAAGAAGAGGCAAAGAAGATAATAAAAAACAACATAAAAAAATACCTGTCAGGTGATTCAGAATTAAGTAAGTCGAATGCGTATAATG
>JBBIVF010000038.1:0-2640 GCA_037439845.1 Candidatus Woesearchaeota archaeon | reverse complement strand
ATACTAGAAGAAGTGCAGACCATGATAGATTCCTTGAACGTATATGACGAAGAAGGAATAAAAGCAATTAATGATTACCTCAAAGGAGAATGTGTTTTAACACTCGAAGAGGCAAATAGCATCGCTGAGAAATATGGCCAGAAACTTTTCCCCCTCAAGAAAGTATCAGGCTTCGACACAAATAAAGATGGAGTTCCTGACAAAGATATTGAGACAACAATTGATTGGTTAAGAATAATCAAGTTTGAGGTTTTAGAAAATAAGCAAAAAGTAGCTGATGAGAAAGCCCTTGAAGAAGCTAATAAAAAAATTGAGGAATTCAAGAAAGAAAATGAAAAAATAAGTAAGGAAAAGAAAGAACTCGATGAAAAAGTCAAAGAGCTCACAGACGAGATAGAAACTATAAAAGAAAACTATCGCAGTATGATTGAAGCGGCAATAATGGAGGCGGAATATGACCCCAGAAAAGTGCTTTTCAATGACTCATTTTCAGCAACTACCTTTGTCGCAGACAATACTATGAAATATGGAGAAAAGGAATCTAATGTTATAGAGAGGCCCAGGGCATATCTTAAGATGTCTCACAAAAATATGGGAATTGCATTTGAAGCACAGAAAAGAACAGCAAAATTCGTGCTTGGTGCAGACCTCAAGTTCTTTGGCATTAGAGATGGAGAAGTATCATATTTCTACTATCCTCCAAATAGTCAATATTATTCTGGCTCAGGAGCAGGCACATACGATAGCAGTTTCACTAACTATGATATTGAACTGATGATAAAATATCTGCTCAAAGAATCAGAAAAAGGTGGAAGAAAAAATGCTTTATTTGCAGGACTTGAGCTGGCATCATATAAAGAAAGCGGAGAAGGAACAGTGCTCTATACCTATGATGGAGAGGAGAAGCTCCAGAAAATCAAGCTCGAGACTGAACCTTATTCTGCGTTATTAGTGTTTGGAATAAAAAATATTGAAGATTCAAATAAGAGCACCAGGTTCAATTTTCAAGGCTCTGTTGGTGCAGGTATCATTGAAAAAGAATATAGTGATTCAAATGGCATCATAATAAGCGCAAAGATAATTCCGTCATTAGACATCGAAAAATTAACTCTAGGGCTTGAGGTTGAATTGAGTACATCAGACCTGAGTAATGACAAGGAGTTAAGCTTTAAGAAGAATTTCAATCAGTTTGAGCTGTTCATAAATTATTTGCTGAAAAACAATGATCAGATAATTTTCAAAATCGGAAAATCAAATTATTCAAATAAATCAGACATAGATGATGTTTCATTAAACAAATTCAACGGAAATTCAAAATTCATTATTTTAGGTTATAAAATAAATAAATAAAATGA
Organism: Candidatus Woesearchaeota archaeon; assembly: GCA_037439845.1. Taxonomy (GTDB): domain Archaea; phylum Nanobdellota; class Nanobdellia; order Woesearchaeales; family JBBIVF01; genus JBBIVF01. The sequence goes on along the minus strand of JBBIVF010000038.1, from coordinate 1,285 downwards.
TAAATAAATAAAATGATAAATAAAAATAAAATAAAATAAAAAAATAAAAATAAAATAATAATAATACAAAATACTAATACAAAAATAAAAATAACAAAAAAAATAATAATAAAACTTACTATCAAATAAAACAGGTGGAGTGGGTAGGAAAAAATGAACAAGGCAAGCAAATTCAAAGTCCAGGTTTTAATACTGACAATAATATTCGCCATAGTTATAGGGACATTTTCTGGAGCATCAAACGTACAGCTCCCAGACGCTGATGGCGACGGAGTTCAAGATATATTAGATAATTGTCCTTCTATCTATAATCCATCCCAATCTGATTCGGATAATGACGGAATAGGAGATGCTTGCGATACTGATGCTTCTTGTAATTCAGATGCAGATTGTACTGCCCAAAATACATATGGCCTCCACCTCTGCGAAACAGCTTCCTGTCAGATGTCTACCCATACCTGCATGCCAACAGGAAACTACTGGGGTTGTTGGGATGGCTCTACTTGCGTTGCAGAACAATCAAGACAATGCGGAACAGATGTTGGAGAGTGCGAATACGGCACAGAAAAAAGGGTTTGTAACACAAATACAGTACAATTTGAAAACTGGGGATCATGTACAGGAGGAATTTCACCGACAGCTGAAATTTGCGACACTAAAGATAATGATTGCGATGGACAGGTAGATGAAGGCCTTAATTGTAATGATGTTGATAATGATCAAAACTTATGCAGGGCTGCTGGCTATCACTGGTTTGATCCTTGGGAAGGAGATTTAACCTCTGGAATGCAGCCTAAATGTTGTGGTGATGATACAAAAGAAAATTATAACCAGAAATATTTCTTAGATGATCCTTATAATGGAGTAATGAGCCAAGGGATATATGCGTGTTGTGACCTTGCTGCTGATTGTGTAGGAGAAGGTTCGCCTGCACCTGCTGATTCTTCATGTTATGCGCCTGGCTCTATATTAGGATCAAGTTCAAATCATCCAAATACCGAGTATATTTGTCAGCAAAATATATGGTATGGATGTAATGCTTATTATCTTTGTAATGTAAGGCTTGGAAAAACTTGCGTATTAATGCCTAATGGAATATATAGCTGGTCCTCAACATTACCTCCAGAAGACTGCGATGATGGAATAGATAATGACTGTGATGGTAAAATAGACATAGCAGACCCAGACTGCGGTTTGCCTTGTATAAATGAATGTACATATGGAGATAAGAGATGTATTGATTATGATACTTATCAGACCTGCGGTTATTTTGATTCTGATTCTT
>JBBIVF010000037.1:2282-5198 GCA_037439845.1 Candidatus Woesearchaeota archaeon | reverse complement strand
AATAGTACACAAACCAACTGATGGCTTTGAGGTTTATGACATCACAAATTTCCCAACTGCAGTTAAGGTGTTTGGAAAACCGATACTAGTGGAGGATGCAGTATTTTCAAATGGATATATTTATGCGGTTGCACCGTGGTATCAGACGCTACCATCTTATCTAGAAGATGTAGAAGATGCAAATTTATATGGCTTACTTGTATTTGATCTTGAAGGAAATCTCGTGAAGAAATATTCTCCTCCATCATTTCCTTGTCCAGTGAATCCTAATAAACCTTGCAATAAATTTGGGGGTAAGGGCTATTTAACAATAGAGGTTGATGAAGATTATATTTATATTGAGGATGTAGCAGTCCCGTCAAAAAACATATACAATGAGCCTATACTACTAGAGAATGTTGTAGAGGTTTTTGATATTGATACCTTAGAGTCTGTAGTCCCACCAGAGACGTATACATATACATGCACGAAGAATAATGATGGGAGTCTGAGTTGCACGTACTTCTTTGTTGTGTCATTTGTAAACATACACGTAATTAAAAAAGGGGAAGAAAGATATATTTATACATTTGATAGTGTTTACAAGATGAGTTGTAGCTAATTTTCTATCTTCTTTTGTTTTTTTATTGTATTGATTTTTTATTCAATTAAAATGTGCTGAAATTATCATCTCATTCCTGAAACTACATTATTAGTTCTAAAAGAACAAAGTCCTTTTTTGAAACTAAAAGAATATCATTTTCCCTGACTTCAAGTTTCATGTATGAATTCTCATAATTTTTTTTAATTATTTTTTTTCCAATAAAGAAAGTGCTGAACTTAGATACATCATCTCCAGTAATAAAAACAAAATCATCCTTTTTTTCTATTATGTTATTCTTTTCATTATAATAAGGATAGCCCGCCGAATTTTCTCTTAATCTGGCTGAAGATAGAGACAAAGAGTATTTTTCCAATATTTCCATTGGAACATCTATTGCACAAGAATTATAGACCTCGTAATTAACAAGCTGTTTTTCTTTTATTGTCTTACTTGCTTTCTCTTCTTGAACAGTAACTAGTTTATCAGGTGCTTTTTGAACATATGCTATTTTCTTGAGAGTTGCATAAAATGTGTTTTGTAAATCGTTCATACCCTCTTTTATAGCAAGTTCATATCTAGAACTGGTTTCTTCATCAAAAAATATAATAGAATGTAGAATAGTTGTGAGTTTGTCAGATAAGATACTACTTTCTAATCTGTCTAATCTTGAAATTTGTTCTTCAATATCTTTTACAGAAACAAACTTATTTTGCCTGATATCTTCAAAAAATTGCTCTATTAATTCCTCTGCGCTTTTCTTTTTGCTTCTTTGTTCAAACTTCAAAACATCTCCCATAAGTAAAAGGGTAATCTTTTTTTGTTTAAAAATTTGATGTTTTTTAATTTATGTTATTACCTATCTTATTTAATCCAATTTATTACTTTATTATATCGTTTATTGCATAAAGACATTCTTTTTTAAAAACAATACGTTACAGGAAATTTGTTTCAAAACATTTAAAAATATGTATATAATTTTGATATTTTATGCTCGGAACAATAAAAACTGTTTTTCTTTTAGGATTATTATCTGCCATACTTATAGGTATAGGTTCATTTTGGGGGACTAATGGTCTGATAATTGGATTTATTTTCGCTATTCTAATGAATTTTTTCTCTTATTTTTTCTCAGATAAGCTGGCCTTAGCAATATATAGAGCAAAACCTCTGGCAAAGAATCAACACCCTGAATTGCATGAGATGGTGAAAGAGGTTGCTCATAAAGCAGGAATACCTATTCCGAAAATATACATAATTCCATCAGAGCAACCCAATGCATTTGCAACAGGAAGAGATCATAAGCATGCGTCTGTTGCGTACACTCAAGGCATTTTGAAGTTGTTAAATAAGGAAGAATTAAAAGGCGTGACTGCTCACGAGATTTCTCATATCAAGAATTATGATATATTAATACAGAGCGTAGCAGCAACAATAGCATCAGTCATTTCATTCATAGCAATGATGGCAAGATTTGCTCCTATTGGAGATAGAGACAGAAATGGCTCAAATATTCTTGAATTTCTGGTGCTTGCTATACTAACTCCATTGATCGCCACATTGATACAGTTGGCCATCTCCAGAACAAGAGAATATCTTGCTGATGAGACAGGTGCAAAAGTGGTAAAAAATTCAGCAGGTTTAGCATCTGCTTTGCATAAATTAGAAACTTATTCTTCAAAGATACCTATGGGAATGGGCTCAAAAACAACAGAATCAATGTTTATTGTAAACCCTTTCAAAGGCGAGGCATTGATTTCATTGTTTTCTACTCATCCTCCAATGTCAGAGAGAATAAAGAGATTAAATGCATTGAAGTTTTGAGATGCTTGTGAAGCTAAAAATTTATTAACATCTACTTATATAAATAAAATATGCATGAAGCTTCTTACTATGAAAAGCTGGATTCAGACAAAGTCAAGTGCAAATTATGCCCGAGGAATTGTGTGATAACAGATGACCATGTAGGGTTGTGCGGAGTAAGGCTGAACAGAAAAGGAAAGTTATTCTCAGAAGTTTATGGAAAACCATCAGGCATTGCAGTTGATCCAATTGAAAAGAAACCTCTTTACCATTTCTTGCCTTCTTCTAGAGTGTTGTCATTTGGAACAATAGGCTGCAATCTTTTTTGCAAACATTGCCAGAATTTTCATATTTCAAGAGCAACTTTAAAACAGCTCGAGCATTTTGATTTTATTGAGCCAGAGGTGATTGTGCAGCAGGCATTAGAAGAAGAATGCCAATCAATTGCATACACTTACAATGAACCTACTGTTTTTCTAGAATATGCAATTGATATAGCCAAAATAGCAAAGAAAAATAAAATAAGAAATCTC
>JBBIVF010000037.1:0-2259 GCA_037439845.1 Candidatus Woesearchaeota archaeon | reverse complement strand
ATAAAATATTTAGATGCAGCAAATGTGGATTTAAAAGCATTCACGAATGAATTTTATAATGCCATAGCAGGAGTGCCTGATTTCTCTCCTGTTCTAAATACTATGAAAACACTAAAAAAAGCAGGAGTCTGGCTAGAGGTAACTAATCTTTTGATACCTGGCTACAATGATAATGAACAAGATATCAAAAATCTTATTGAGTGGGTAAGTGAAGAATTAGGAAAAGACACACCATTACATTTTACTGCATTTTATCCTCAATATAAATTAAAAGAAGTAAAACCAACTCCTATAAATACTCTTCTTATAGCACACAAATATGGAAAAAAGAAACTCAGCTTTGTATATGCTGGAAATATTCACACAGAAAAAGAAGGAAATACTTATTGTCCTGAATGTGACTCATTGCTTATAGAAAGAAGAGGTTTTTATAGCAAATCTTATATAAAAGAAGGCAAGTGCAAATGCGGATACAAGGTTCCGGGTGTTTGGGAATGAAAAAAGTAAATTACTTTAGATATGTTATTAAGATATTTCAGCAACACAAAGAATATCTTAAATTTGCCACATATGCCCTATTATTATTCGTGATATTAGGATTGATATTCAAGAATTCCTTTCTGGAACAGCAGAATCAGTTGATTCAGTCTATTCTTGCTCAATTAGAGGGAAAAGGTTTTTTTGAGACATGGATGTTTATCTTCTTTCATAATTTCTGGGCGAATCTTCTCATAATAATATTAGGATTCACTCTCATATACCCTTTTTTCAGCATAATCGTGAATGGATTCTTAATTGGAGCAATTCTTGCAAGGTCAATTGTGGAAAAAGGTTTTTTTACTTCAATTGCATTACTGATTCCACACGGTATTTTTGAGATACCAGCAATTTTGCTTTCATTGGCCCTTGCATTCAGAATAGCTCTCAGCTTCAAAAAAGGCAAGCAGAAATGGTATAAGAGATATTATCTAAACTATAAAGAAGCAGCCATTATTTTCTTGAAAATCATAATTCCCTTACTGCTTATTGCTTCATTCATCGAGACTTTGCTCTCAACTGAAATAAATTTGATTTTCTAGAAAATATTTCAAAATAAAAACAGCAAGAATTTAAAACCGCAAATTTAATTATAATATATGGAGACTGAAAATAAGACCTGGCTGTTCATCATTATTATGATGGCCATAGTGCTAATAATCGTTTTGTCTCCAATAATAGAGAAGACAAAGCAAAAACCTGAAAAAAGTATCAACACAGCTCTGAAAAAAATACTTGTTCATGACCATTCTTTAATATATTTCTCAAAGACTTATTTGACAAAGCAAAGCATACCTTATTTTCTTTCTATTTGTATTGCCTTCTTATTTTTCATAAACCCTGTTAAAAGGCATAAAGAGCCGTTTAAATGAAAAAGAAACATTTAAAAATATACTGGCCAAAACAATTAGTATGGCGCAAAAAGCCCAGAAAGTCACTGCAAGAATAATCTTTCAGATAGCAGGGACTCCAAAAGAGTACGTCGAAGAGATGACACATAAGCTAGTTGAATCAATAAAAAAAATAGAAACCTATGAAGTGACTTATGATGAAATATTTGAGACAGAAGAAAAAGAAAAAGTCTTCAGCTCATTTGCGGAGATGGAGATAAAATTCGCTAATTATAGGGAATGCCTAAATTTCTGTATTGATTTCCAGCCTTCATCAGTAGAAATTGTAGAGCCGAAACATGTCAATATGCAATTATTTGAATTGAATGCATTGCTTAATGATCTTTTAGCCGCATTGCTACAGAAGAACTTAACATTAAAGACACTTGAGTCAGAAAACAAGTTCATCAAGAAGAATTTCAATATAACCCTAAAGAACTACATTTCAACATTATTGAGATTGGGTCCGCTCAATTTAATAGAGCTGACAAAGCTCACAGGAATCCCTGAAAAAGAGGCTGAATTGTTCCTTGAGCATATGGAAAAAGAAAATATAATAGAGAAAAAAGAAGATAAGTATTTCTTTAAGAAAAAAAATTAAAATGGAACCTAATACAAAAGAGGAGATAGACAAGAAGAAGGAGCTTAAGAATAAGCTAAATGTTATATTGTTTTCTGTTGGAAAGAAAGTGGATATAGAATTTCTCAAGAATGCGGCCCAAGCAACAGAGTCAGAGATAAGAGATGCTCTTTCTGAACTCAGGGATGAGCTTATTGTCACGAAATCTCCTCTTACAATAGTAGAAGAAGGAGATTCTTGGAAAATGACAGT
>JBBIVF010000036.1:0-6705 GCA_037439845.1 Candidatus Woesearchaeota archaeon | reverse complement strand
ATAATCAAAAAAAAAAAAATAAAAAATAAAAAAATTAAAAACTTAACAATAAAAAATTATAATAATAAAAAAAATTAATAAAAAACTCACATTAAAATTAATAAAAAAATAAATCTAAAGGTTCTTGAATATCTTAAGATAGAATTCTCCTAAGATTGGTATGGGTTTTTCTTTCTCTGTGGCTGCATACACCAGACCAAAAATCCAGAGCACAAGCATTCCGAGATAGATAAGATTGAGGATCAGAGACAAGAAATACAACCCGGAGAATAGCATTGGAAACAATAAAATGCTGAATACAACCCATAATACAATGTATGTCAAGAACAGACCAAAGGCCTGCTTTGCATGGTATACTGCAAAATTCAATCTTGGTTTTATGACCCATAACGGCACAAACCACAAAATAAATATATAGGACAAAATCGCCCATAATTTTTCATCCGACTTCATTTTTTTCACCTCGTTTTCATTCATCATGACAAAAAGTGTCCTTTACTCCAATCTCCTTTGTCCTTCTCTTCCATTTTCTTGACGTGCATTTCAAAAATCTGTGACTCTTTCAGGTTGTTTTCACTCGGTTCTTCCCTTTCATATTTTTTAAACTCTGTTTTCTTGCACAAAGGACATTTTTTTGGCTTCTCATTCTTGACTTCTGCACCGCAAGAATCGCAAATATAAACTATCATTTGAATCTTCCTCCTATTTTATCCTGACTGCCTCCAGATTTTTTGGACATGCTGTCTCGATTTTATTTGTTCTATGTATAGAAGAAGCAAGATCAAGACATCTTGACACTTCTCCATGATTGATAAATATCTTTCTAGGTCTTGGTTTGCACTTGTGCACATAGCTCATCAGCTGTTTTCTGTCTGAGTGCTGCGTGAACTCGAATTTATGCACTTGCATATTTATCTTAGTGACATGATTTTTTGGATTATCAACCTTGATTATTACTTCTTTCTCTCCCTCTCTTATTCTATAACCCAATGAGCCAACTGGCTGATAGCACGAGAACACCAATGAGTTTTTCTTGTTCTCTGCAAGACCTTTTAAGTATATGACTGAAGGTCCTCCATTCAACATTCCTGAGGTGGCAATTATTATGCACGGCTTTGCCTCATCTATTATCTCCTGCCTTTCCTTGGCAGAGCCGACTTGCTTGAATATAGGTGATAAGAAAGGATTATTATCTTTATGGAAAATCTCTTTTCTTACTGTGCTTGAGAGATATTCAGGATAGGCTGTATGCATTGCTGTAACATCCCAGACAAGACCATCTACATAAACAGGAACTTCAGGTATTTCTTTATTTCTGACCATTTGTTCTATTATAAGCATCATCTCCTGTCCTCTTCCAGAACCTAATGTTGGAATCAAGACCTTTCCTCCTTTTCCAATTGTTTCCTTGATTATATTTTTGAGAAGTTCATCTTGTTCTGCTCTTGACGGAAGAATATTGTCTTTTCCTCCGTATGTTGATTCCAGCATTAATGTTTCGCATCTTTGAAATTCGCAAACAGCAGGTTCAAGAAGCAATGATTTTCCAAATTTCAGGTCGCCTGTATATACTAAATTATGAAGCCCATTTCCAATATGTATGTGGACAATAGAAGAGCCAAGCATATGTCCTGCATTGTATAATGTGATTCTTATATCTGGAGTTATATCAGTGACTTCTTCATATTCCAGAGTAATGCAATGCTTGACCATCTCCTTTATATCATCAGAAGAATAAATAGGATCTTGTCCTTCTCCTCTTTGGATTTTTACAAAGTCAAGTTGGAGAAGTGCCATGATATCTCTTGTTGGTGCAGTGCAATACACAGGTTTCCTGTATCCAAACTTGAAAAGATAAGGCAAAAACCCAGAGTGATCAAGATGAGCATGTGAAATAATCACTGCATCAAGCTCATTGATATTGAATTCAGGGCATTCAAGAAAAGGATATGGTTCTTGCTCATTCGCAACATCAATACCGCAGTCAAGCAATATTCTCGACTCTGGCGTCTGAAGTAATATGCATGATTTTCCAACATGCCTGGCAGAACCAAGATAAGTCATCCTTATCCATTCATTTTTCTTCTCTCTTATCCATCCATCATAAATCCTATGGCCTGTCTGGTCAAGGAATTTTCTTCTGTATTCTGAATTTTGGTACAAAACTGCTCTTATGTCTTCAATAAGCTTTGACCTTAAAGGAGGTGTTCTTTTTATTGTAGGCACCCATAATGTCTTTTCTTTTATCTCTTTCAGTATAGAGCCTTGCTTTCCTATTGCAAGACCTGGCTTCTCTGCCTCTATAGTAACCAAAGACCTCTGAGTATCAAAAATAATATTGCTCACATTGGCTTCTTTATCAATTGTTTTGAGTATGAAGTCTTTTGCTTTTTCAACTTCCATCAATATTGACGGGTCTGCCCTAAGCTCTATTCTCTTCTTTATTTCATTTACAATTGCTTTAACTTGTCCTTCGTCATTCAGAAAAAAATTCTTGTCTTTTGTATACAGCACTATATTGGCTGCTTCAAACACAGCATCCGATATCTTATCTTCTGGAAGTCTTTTCAGAATTTCCTTAGTAATGTTTGACATCTTTAACCACAAAATCCTGAATTAAAATTAAAAAAAGATATTTTTATTCTTTTAATGCATAGTCCAGCTGTTGAGTCTGGATTTTTTTAGCACCATCTTTTGTTATCTCAACAATATCTATACCGTCGCCAGAAGCGATGTCTCTTTGCAAAGCAGCATTGACTGCCTTTATCGCGAGCTTGATACCTTCCTCTTTAGACATGTTCTTTTTGTAAAGAGTCTCGAAAACTCCTAATGCAAACACCATGCCTGAGCCAGATGTTACATATGAATCCACTTCTGACAATGAGCCATCAGGGAAAATATCATAGAGATGTATACCCTCTTTGTCTGCGCCAGCAATTAGGAAATGACTTATTCCTGGAATGCTGGAGAATTTCCTGATATTATGATATGTCATGCCTGCCAGCAAGTTGGCAGCTTCCTTTGTCGTAGGCTCTCTGTTTGTCTTTATCTCCTTGAGCTTGAGCTCTGCTCTCAGAAGCTTTTCCATAAGCTGGACATCTGAAACTGTTCCTGCTATAGTAATGGCAATATTAGGGGTAACTATTCTGACTTTCTCTACTTTGGAATCTACTTTAATGTATCCTGCTGTGGCTCTTTTGTCTGCTGCTAGAATTATAGCATCTTTGCAAACTAAACCCACTGTTGTTGTTCCGGTTTTTAGTTCCTTCTCCATCAAAATCCCTCAGAATTAAGGATAAAACACTCTATTAATGCCTTATATTTAAATGTTTTGGTATATGAATGATATTATTAATATATATTTATATATATTTAAATAATGGCTATAATAAAGTAATTAAAAAAAGAGGTGATTTTTGATGAAAATAGGTGTCTTTGAGATAAGAGATATGAAAAAGACAGAATGCTATTTCTCTGCCAAACTTAAAGGCCATAAGATAATATGCTGTGATACTCCTATTGACTCTAAAAATGCTTCCAAGTACAAGGATTGTGATGTGCTCAGTATTTTCATTTATTCCAAGATAGACAAAGAAGTGCTAGACAAGTTACCTAAACTAAAATTAATCACTACAAGATCAACAGGATATGACCATATTGACCTTGAAGAGTGCAAGAAAAGAGGCATAACAGTGTGCAATGTACCTTACTACGGCGAGAATACAGTTGCAGAGCACACTTTTGCTTTGATATTGTCTTTGTCAAGAAACATCCATAAATCTTATGTGAGAACATCAAAGAATGATTTCTCTATTGAAGGATTGCAGGGTTTTGACCTTAAGGGAAAAACATTGGGAATTATCGGAGCAGGCCACATTGGCTTGCATGTTGCCAGGATGGCAGAAGGTTTTGGAATGAAAGTGCTTGCCTATGACAAGTTCAAAAACAATTTCATGTCAGAGGTGTTGCATTTTGAATATGCTGAGTTAGACGAGGTGTTGTCAAAATCTGATATTATTACAATACATGTGCCTTCTTTGCCAGAGACAAGACACCTTATTGATGCCAAGAAAATAGCCTTGATGAAAAACGGCGCAATACTCATCAATACTGCACGCGGTGACATAGTTGATACTGATGCTCTCTATAAAGCCCTGAAATCAGGCAAATTAAGCGGAGCTGGCCTTGATGTAATTGAAGGAGAGGACATGATTAAGGAAGATAAAGAGATGCTTTATCAAAGATACCATGACAAAAGGGACAAGTTAAGGCAGCTTTATGAGGATATGAAAATACTGCATATGGAGAATGTCGTATATACTCCTCACAATGCATTCAACTCAAAAGAGGCAATAGAAAGAATACTCGATACCACAAATGAAAATATACTCTCTTTCATTGCAGGAAAACCCATAAATGTGGTGCAGATAAAATAATTTTTCTTGACGAGGGTCATCACATAGGCAGTAATTCTGCATAGAGTTTGAAATAAAAAAATAAACAAAATAATAATAGTTAAAAAAATAAAATAATAAGAAAAATAAAAATAATTTAATAAAAATAAATAAAAAATAAAAAAATAGTAAAATCAATAAAAAATAATAAAAAATAAATTAAAAAATAAAATAATAAATAAAATATAAAGAAAAATTAAAAAGATATTAAAAAAAATAATCGTATTTAATTTTAATTGTATTTAATTTATGTTTATTCTTTCAATATCCTGGCTCTTTGCCTTGTCAATTGCTATTATGTCTATCCACTCCGGCTTTCTGGTGAAGCTGAATGATTTGATGTAGTGGTCACAATCAGCGCAGATAGAATATATAGAAGATGACAATGAGGTCTTGTATTTGAGGTCAACTTTCTCTGAGACACTAATGTTGGCCTTGTATCTCTCATAATTTTCTGATATCTTGTTGAATGAGTTTATCGTTATTATAGGACTAATAGTGTCAATGTTTACTGATTTTGGTGTATAATCATCCCAGAAAAACTTGTCATATATCTTGAAATAATATTTTATTTTCTGGCCTGACCATTGGCTGACTTCTGTGCTGAGAGTGCAGTTCTTTGACGTGCCAGAAGGGCACTCTGTAGAAGAAGCAACTAAATTGTATGAAGTGCTATTTGGAGGCGCAATATATAATTCTACTTTCTGAAGATAATCTTCTGTGTATTTCACTAGGAAATCTCCGTTGGTAAATGAACCAGAATAGGGATACATTGAGGAGATATATGGCTTTTTGCTATCCACGAAAAAATTAACTTGAGAATAATGCCATGCTCCTGCAGTATCCTGGGCCTTGAAATACAAGGTGTTGAATCCTTCTTTGGCATAAATATATTTTGAGCTCACTCCTTGCTTGTTAGTGAAAGATGACCAGGCTTTGTTGTCAAAACTGTATTTTGAATATCCTTTAAGCGAATAGATGTTTAATGTCACGTTTATTTTAGTGGTATTGAACTCTGAGTTTTGCTCTGGTTTCAGCACAACAATATTGCCCTGACAATTATCGTCAATAATTGAATCGCAATCATCATCAATATTATTGCAGATTTCTGTTTGTCCTGGAAAAATTCCTGCATTCGTGTCATTGCAGTCATCTCCTCCGCAACTAATGCTAGTGTGGCCATCTCCATCCTGGTCAGTGCATTGCAGATTCCATTTGCGCACCCATATGTGCTGCATTCCTGCTGTTTTATCCTTATCACGCTTGAACCGCATGCTGCGTTTAAGCAGAAAGTGTCATTATAATCTCTATACACATCATTGTTATAGCAATAGTTCTCTCCTATATACGAATCAGTCCCGCATTCCTGGAACTTGTCCTCAAGCTGATCGCATGAATCAAACCAATATACATCAAAATTATAGCACGCTTTTTTTGAGTGAGAGGTGCAATTGCAGAATTCATCTGTTGCTCCATCACAGTCATCGTCAATAGAATTGTTACAAATTTCATTTATCGGATAAACTGCGCCTACACAATCACTCCATGTATTGTTGCTGCATGTTCTTGTTCCATATTCGCATGCGCCTATGTCAGTTGCTCCGCAAGCAGAGGTTTGGCCATCTGTGCAGATGCCTTGGCCAAGGTCCAGTGTCCATATAGAGGAGTAGTAGCCGCTATAATCCCATTGGCCCTCTGCAAGACCTATTCCAACATAATTGAAGTCAGGGTCTATCATATTTGCATAATGGCCAGAAGAATTTTTCCACGCATTGAAGATGAGAGCTGCATCTGCAGTTCCTGATGCCCATGCTATATTCTCTCCATATGAAGTGCCATAGAACCCTGCGTTATTTATTCTATTGATAAATGTTCTTCCATCTTTTGAGATGTGCGAAAAGTAATCCTCAAGAAGCATATCCTCACAATGAAGCTGGGCTGCTGTGTTCAACGAAGTATGTATTGCAAGGGGGGGCGCTCCTACTGATGCTCTTTCATTATTGATGAGAGCAAGCATATCTTCTTTTGGGCCTGCATATGTTAATGTTGATATTAGCATTAGAATTGTTATCATTAATGACGAGAAAATAAGCATGTCTTTTCCTTTTTTCATTTTTTTCACCCCTAGGAAAAATTATTTGAAAAGATTATATAAATATTATTGTTCTTAGAAGGTATGTTTAAAATCTCCGTCTGTACCTTGATTTGCCGCAGATTTACGCAGTAAATCAAGGCATGGCCAGACAAAGTA
>JBBIVF010000035.1:0-7172 GCA_037439845.1 Candidatus Woesearchaeota archaeon | reverse complement strand
AACCATGTCAGCTACTATGTAGTTCATTGGGAATGGTATCATAGGTGCGAGATAATTTACCATGTTCATCTGGTCTGCACCTGAGCATCTTTGCAGTTGGTCTATCTCAATGCCGTCGTCTGTGTGAACCACTGAAACCCTTACAGAATCATAAGACCTTGTCTGATAATAAAGATGGAATGGCGGGCCAGTTGCTCTCATTGCTGCTGCGAATAAAGGGCCTGCACCTTCTCTCATCTCATTAGAAGTCACCATTATTCTTTCATAGGTAGTTGTGTCAAAAGTTATTTTTGTGCCGAATCTTGTGACGAAGGCCACTGTATCTAAAAATAGGTCGATATTATTATTGTTGTTCAAGTCAACTGCTATTGGCCCGTCATCATTCACGTCCTGCGTAACAACAACTAGGTACTCAAAACCATCTATCGGAATCCTTGCTGTCATAGAGACGGGATCATATTGCACTACTATGGGATTATCTCTTTCATCAATAAACTTGAGCAATTTCAGGTTTGTATCCTGTGATTTGTATCTCAATAAATGTGATGTTTTTCTAGCATAGTTCAGATTTGCTCCGTCAGGTGTGACAATAAAGTAGTCGTCCTTGTTTATCTGCAAAGATTCCTGCACTATCAAGCTGTGGTCATCGTCACCGAATCTTTCAAAATTATCAAATGGATCAAGGCCTGCACCTTCGTCATCATAAAACAAGGGGATGTTCATTGTGTTCTTATCATCAATCTCAACCATCAAATGATATTCATTGTCTCCTCTTGAAACAAGGTCAATGCCTTCAGAGTCTATGTTTGAGTAATATCCGTTATATAAAAAATCAATTCCTGCAAATAATGAGTTCTTGTCTTCAACTATATCAGAAGCTTTATAATTCTCTTGGATATAGTGGTCTTGTTCAGGTATCCATGTTAAATAAAATTTATCTATATATACATACTCGCCGTCATCTCTTGCGACAACCTGAATCTCTACATCATCGACTATCTCCCTGTTCACTTCGAGATAATCTTGGTCCAGTTGAGAGGTCATGTCATTATCATGGAATATGTATTCTTTGGGTGCAAATATGAATTCAACTATGTCGCCGACAGCTGTCTCTCCTGCTTCATTAGAGTAAATATCTTTCACATAAATTTCTTGGTCGTCTGCTGTTATGTCTATAGAATTTGTTTTCAACGCCCTAACTTTTTCCCCGTTTATTGAGAAAAGCACTTCGCTTATTTTGTCAGCTATTGATATTGCTCTTATCTCATATTCTTTTCCGTCTATCGTATATTTCTTTGATTCAGATTCCTGTAAAATATCTTGGACTTCACCAGTAAACAATGAGAATTCAATATCACCAGCTCCGTGATAGAAAGCTTTCTGAAAAGTGAAGTTTTTCCCTAACAAAGATATCATAACATCTTCTAAATCATTTAATCTCCCTGTCAGAGGGTCTGGCTTTATCCTCAAATCCTTTTCAAAGTCAACCTCATACATATATACAGGAGCATTTTTATCAAATTTAAAATACACTCTTGGTATATTATCAGAATCATCAGGAAGGTCATCAGCATAGCCATAAGTCACATAGCCATTTGGATACAGGTATATCCTTTGTGTGTAGTTTGAAAGTTTTCTTACATATATTTTCCCCCTGCTCAATGATTTGAGGTCATCGTTTGTCACAACATCGATTATGCCATTAAGGGGTTCGTTTGCATCTAAAGGATCAAGTTCTTTCTCAAATAAGTAAACATCTCCTTTCACATGGAAGCCGGTTGATGTATCATTAAAATCATCCTGCCTTATTGTGTTGTAGATGAAGTGCGCGAATCCTGTCGCTTCTCTTTTGTATTCATCTGGGTAAACTATTTGTGTGAATTTAAACAGGTCATTATAAGAGATTGCAGAAGCAGTTATTGCAAATAGAAGTATAACTAATATAATAGTTGTTACATTTACCAAAAACCTCATCAAATTGTTTCCCCTCTATGATTACTCAATAGTATGAACTACTAAACCTTCTGGTGAAATTTCCAGCGGATGAATATCCTCGTCATTCTTTGTCTGCCTCATCTTTCTCACAAGCAATGACCTTGAATACTCTCCGCCCATGCTTTCAAAGGTGACAAGTATCACGCCATCACATAAAAATTCTGAGATAGTGTCTCTTGACATATATTCAGTATTATATGGTGTTTCTGATATTAATAATGAGGTTGTATGGCTTAATCTTTTCAGGTCGTCAATAAAGCCGTAGATGAATCTTTTGACAAGTATATCGCCTACTACAGGCGGACTAAAGAATGTGTTGTCATTTATTATTTGCTTAACCGCAATATCTGACATTTGAGTGAATATAGGCGCATTAATAGACAAAGTTGAAAGCGAATCAACAACAAGTCTTTGATAACCTTTTTTCATGCATAAATCAATTATCTTTCCTGCTGTTTTGGAATCTATTTTTCTTGAAGGTATGGCCATTATTTCTATCATCCCTTTTTCTTCAAGCTCCTTGAAGTTCCATCCAAACTGCTCTGCCTGTGCTCTTATTTCTTCTGCTGTTTGTTCTAGGGTAACATAAAGCCCTTTTTCATTGAACTTAGTAGCACCCCTGTATACGAATTCCATTGCAAAAATACTTTTTCCTGTTCCTGGCGAACCAGCAAAAAGAACAGAAGCTCCTTTTGGAAAACCGCCTTGGACAAGCTCATCAAAACCATTAATCCCTGTTGGACATCTTTCTATCATCTAAACACCTCTATTTTTTTGGTTTTTAGGTTATTTTATTTATAAATTTTTAGTTTTTTTCGTGAGGTTTTTCTTTTTTATTTATTATTTTTTATTTTTCTTTTATTTTTTATAATTATTTTCTTTTATTTTTCTGTTTATTTTAGTTTTTTTCTTTTTATTTTTCTTTTTTTCTTTTTTATTATTTTTTATTTTTCTTTTATTTTTATAATTATTCTCTTTTATTTTTATAATCTTTTTATTTTAGTTTTTTTCTTTTTATTTTTCTTTTTTATTATTTTTTTAATTTTATCAATTTTTTATCTTTCTTTTTATCTTTCTTTATTTTACAATCTTTATCTTTTTTACTTGACTACAAACTTGCATGGCTTATCTATATTGTATTCCAGCAAATTAGCATTTACATCCTTTCCAAAAACATAGCTGAAAACAGCTCTCAGCACTGACTCAAACACAAGCTCTGCATCCTCTTTTGCGATTTTTTTATCTAATGCCACTATTGGAAGAGGAGAATTATGTATTTCAACAAGAGCTTTTTTCTCTTTCTGGTCCATATCAATAACAACCAATTTTCCCAAACCAAAAAGCTCAAAGAGTTCTGGTATGTGTTCATATGTATTTTTTTTCACTCCTAATCTTTTCTCGTAATTTGCTATGTCTTCTGCAATACAACTCTTTAGTATCTCTGTTTCATTTTTTTTGTCAAGTGCTATTAGCCTAAGAAAAGCATGAAGAGAAATCATTGTCTGGTTTGTGTTCAATACTCTTATTGCTCCATTGTCTATGTCAAACTCTCTTGCAAAAATGAGTTTTTTTACAAATCCAGATAGCATTTATTTTCTTTATTATAATATATATAAAAAAATTTAGGTATTTTTTAAAACATATTTTAAATAAATTTTTTTTGTTAAGATGCTTTTCATGCTTATTCATAACTTTTTTATATAACTTATTAACTATTGTTAACAAAATGGAATTATTGTTTCCTCAGGAAATTGAGGTATGGTACATTATTCCTCTTATCAGGAAAAACCTCACAATTGAACTCAAGAAGCTTGGAATGAGAAACACAGAGATAGCAGAAAAGCTCGGCATAACAAAAGCAGCAGTTTCTCAATATCTTTCAGGAAAAAGAGCATCCTATATTAGAATTGATGAGCCTATAAGGTCAGAGATACAAAAATCAGCAAAAGCAATAGTTCAGGGCGCTTCAATGGTTGCTGAAGTGAATAATTTGATAAAGTTATGCTGGGAAAGCGGATTTATCTGCAAGATACACAAGACAATATGCAAGCTTCCATCTGATTGTCAATGGTGCAATAATAAATAATATGAAAAATAAGATGCAAAAAATAAGATGCAAAAAAATACAAGGAATATAGAAGAACAAATATAGAAGAAACACAGAAGAGGTGAATTCATGACACAAAGCATACTTGAAGCGAAAAATCTTGAAGTTTCTATAGAAGGAAAAAAAATAATCTCAGGATTAAACCTCAAAATAGGAAAAAAAGAGATTCACGCAATAATGGGCCCAAATGGTTCTGGAAAATCAACTCTTGCAAAAACCTTGCTGGGTTATCCAAAATATTCAGTGAAAGGAAAAATATTATTCAACAAAAAGGACATAACTTCAATGAAGACAGACGAGAGAGCAAGGCTCGGAATTTTTCTAGCTTTTCAGCACCCTGTGGAAATAGAGGGCTTGAGTTTTTCACATCTTCTCTATAACATCACAGAAAAAAAGAACATGAAAGAGTTCAAGAGAAAACTAAAAGAAAATCTTAAAATAATGTCCATGCCTAATGAGGAAAGTTTTGTGCAGCGTGATTTTAATATCGGCTACTCAGGAGGAGAAAGAAAAAAAGCAGAGATGCTGCAGATGCTATTGATGAGGCCAAAACTCGCGATAATAGACGAGATAGATTCTGGGCTTGATATAGATTCATTAAAAGTTGTGGCAAATGCAATAAACAAGCTAAACAAAAAAGGCACCACAATTTTACTCATAACACATTATGCAAGGATATTGAAATATGTGAAGCCTGACTATGTTCATATAATGAAAAATGGAAACATAATAAAGTCAGGAGATAAAAGATTGGCTCAAGAAATTGAGAGAACAGGCTATAAATAACAAACCAAGGATTAATATGGCTAAAAAATCAAGAATAATCTCAACTCACAGGTATAAGGAAAAATATGGTTTCAAAACAAAGTACAAGGCAGTGAAAAAACTGGCAAAAGGTCTTTCTAAAGAAACTGTTATAGAAATATCAAGAATAAAAAATGAGCCTGAATGGATGCTTGATATAAGGCTAAAGGCATACAGAAATTTCAGGAAAAGACCAATCCCGAAATGGGGAGTTTCTCTTGATAAAATAGATTTTGACAAAATAACATACTATGTCAAAGCATCTGAAAAAAAGGAAACATCCTGGAAAAACGTGCCAAAGGAGATAAAAGAAACATTCGAGAAACTCGGAGTGCCAGAAGCAGAAAGAAAATTTCTTGCAGGAGTAGGAGCACAATTTGAAAGCGAAATGGTGTATCACTCTATAAGAAAAGAATTGGATAAGAAAGGAGTGATATTTCTTGACACTGATTCTGCTCTTAAGCAGTATCCAGAACTTTTCAAAAAATATTTTGGCACTGTGGTATCCTTTAATGACAATAAATTTGCAAGCCTGAACACAGCAGTATGGTCAGGAGGAACTTTCATATATGTTCCGAAGAATGTTAAAGTAGAGATTCCGTTGCAGGCCTATTTCAGAATGAATGAGCCGAGAATAGGGCAATTTGAAAGAACATTAATAATTGCAGATGAGGGTGCAGAGGTTCATTACATAGAAGGATGTACTGCACCTATGTACTCTGAAGCCTCTTTGCATGCAGCAGTTGTAGAGATAATAGCTTTAAAGAATTCAAAAGTAAGATACACTACTGTGCAGAACTGGAGCAAAAATGTATATAATCTTGTCACAAAAAGGGCATTTGCGTATGAAAATGCAGTTGTTGAATGGATAGACGGCAATTTTGGCTCAAAAGCCACAATGAAATATCCTTGTGTGTATCTTAAAGGCAAAGGTGCAAAAGCAGACATACTATCTATTGCAGTTGCCAAAACAGCACAGCATCAAGACACAGGAGCAAAAGCATTGCATCTTGCTTCTGAAACCACCTCTAAAATAATATCAAAATCAATAACAAGCGGAAAAGGCAGGTGCTCTTACAGGGGAATGGTGCTTGTTTCAAAAGGTGCCTTAAATTCAAAGTCATCTGTGAAGTGCGATGCACTGCTTTTAGACGAGTTTTCAAGGTCAGATACATATCCTGTAATAAAAAACTATGAAGATAGTGCGACTATTGTGCATGAGGCATTTGCAGGAAAAATAAGCGAAGACAAGTTTTTTTATTTACAAAGCAGGGGCATAAATAAACAAGAGGCAATGGCCTTGATAGTGCTTGGTTTTATATCAGAATTTTCAAAAGAGCTTCCTATGGATTATGCTCTTGAGCTTAACAGGCTAATAAGGCTGGAGATGGAAAATGCAGTGGGTTGATGTGAGAAAAAACAAGAGAGTATTTTTGAGAAGAAATCAGGTGCAAGAATTGACTTTAAACATACTTGAGAATACAGATATAGAGGTTAGCTTGGAGAAGAATGCTTTTCTTAAGCTTCACATCAGGCAGGACAAAAATGCTAATGTTAATATCAAATTCAGGTTAGAAGAAAATTCAAGAGTAGATTATTTTGCCTTGACAAAAGCCAAGAAAAAAGGCAAGGTTTTAATTGAGCTAAATGGAGAAAATGCAAGCTTCAAAGGAAATGAGGTGTCACTTTCAGACTATGATTTTAGTCATGAGATAATACACAACAAAAGAGCAACATTCTCCTCTCTTGAGTTGAGAGGTATTGCGAAAGATGCTAAAGTTAATTCAGAAGGAAAGGTCATAATAAGAGAAAATGCCTCTGGTTCAGAAGCTTTTCTTTCAGGCAAATACATTGCGCTTGAGAGAGCAGAGGCAATGTTTTATCCAAATCTTGAGATAATGAACAAGAATGTCAAGGCAAAACATTCTGCTGCAATTGTAAAGCTCGACGAAGAAAAAATGTTTTATCTTTGCTCAAAAGGAATGTCTTTGAAAAAGGCAGAGAATATGCTGATAAACTCATTCCTCAACATTCCAGAACAATTAAAATGAGCGAGTAGAGGGAAAAAATGCGAGAAAAAGATTTTCCGATATTAAAAACCAGGATTAATGGCAAGAGAATGATATATCTTGATAATGCAGCCACATCGCAGAAGCCATACGCAGTGATTAAGGCAGTATCAGAATTTTACAAAACAAAATGCGCAAACGTGCACAGAAGCGTCTCTTCTCTCAGCAGCAAAGCCACAGAAGAGTATGAAAATGCT
>JBBIVF010000034.1:0-8141 GCA_037439845.1 Candidatus Woesearchaeota archaeon | reverse complement strand
AATAAAAAACGAAATAAAAATAACAAAAAAAATAAAACAAATAATAAAAAATAAAGAAGAAATAAAAAAAGAAATAAAGAAGAAATAAAAAACGAAATAAAAATAACAAAAAAAATAAAACAAATAATAAAAAATAAAAAATGGCCACATTCAAACATATCTCAAGAAAGAAAAGATTAAGCAAATTAGGCTCGCAGACAAAATGGGCTCCTTTTTGGACTGTGCTTAAAATATACGGTCCAGGAAGAAGAGTGCATCCGGGAAGACACACAGCAGTAAAAAGAAGCTGGAGAAGGACAAAGACAAAAGCGTAAAGTAAAAGTGATAAGATGATAGAAAGAGAATATAATATTCCATTGAGAAGAGAATTCCTCAAGACAGCAAGGACAAGAAGAGCAAAAAGAGCAGTCAAAGCAGTGAGAGATTTCATCTCAAAGCATATGAAGTCAAATGATGTTCATATTGGAGTTTTTCTGAATGAATTTATCTGGCAAAACGGCTCAAGGTCTCCGCCTTCAATGGTTAAGGTCCATGCGAAAAAGATGGATGACGGAAAAGTTTTTGTAGAGCTTTTTGATAAGCCATTCCCAGAACCAAAGAAAGAGGAGAAGAAAGAAAAGAAAGCAAAGAAAGAGGAGCATAAAGAAGAAATCAAGAAGGAAGAAGTTAAGACAGAAGAAGTCCAGAAAGAAGAGCCAAGGAAAGAAGAAGTCCAGAAAGAAGATCCCAGAGAAAAAAAGCACGAAGATAGTGCTGAAATGAAAGTCGGGCCTTCAACTGAGCCAGAGCATGCAGAGATAAGAGTGAAAAAAGAAAAAATAGCTAAGAAATCAGAGCATAATACAGACACAGAAAAGAAAGAAGTTTTCAAGAAAAAACCTGGTGTGAAGAAAACAGCAGAAGAGAAATAATTCATCTAGGTTTTTATTTTTATAAAAGTTCTTTTCCCCTATTTATGATGCTTATAATTTTTTTCTCTATTTATTCCTCTTCTTTCCAAGCAATATTGCTACTCTTGATTTATGCCTGAGTTTTCTTATGGCTTTTGCTTCAATCTGTCTTACTCTTTCTCTTGTTATATTGTAAAGTTTGCCGACTTCTTCCAATGAATACTCTCTTTCAGTGTCAATGCCAAATCTCAATTTTAATATTGTTTTTTCTCTTGGTGTCAATAGATTAAGCGCCTTTCTTATGTTTTCCTTTAAGTCAATTTGCTCGTAATACTTTAGGACATCGATACTTTCATCACTTATCATCTCCATCAAATAATTTTCACCTTCATCATTGACCTTAGCATCAAGCGAAACTATCTTGTACTGATATGTTAATAATTTCATTATATCATCTTTAGAAAGACCTGTGTGAATTGACATTTCTTCAAGACTAGGATGTTTCTCGTGCTGTTGGAGATAATTCTGTATGTAACTCTCAAGTTTTCTTACTTCTGGCGAGTGTTTCACTGACATTGTTAGATAATTCTCATATTCATCGACTGCTCTGGATATATACTGCCTTATCCAGTTGGTCTCATATGTAGAGAACTTGTATCCTGTTTTATGGTCAAACATTCTAACTGCCTTTAAGACTCCCAGCATGCCCTCCTGTATCATGTCTTCAAAGTCAAGTCTTTTATTATTGTACTTCAAAGCGATTTTTGATATGAGCCGGATGTTGTAACATACTATTGTAAAGAGTATTCTGCCAATGTTTTCATAATGCGCAGTCAGGTCTTTCTTTAACTCCAGCAGTTTCAAATAATCTGAATAAGCCTCTGCATATTTCTTGCTCTCACCAAGCAGTTCTTTATTCGCGTTCTCTTTCACTATTTTCTCTAAATCTTCTTTTTCTTTACGTATCAATAATTGGAGGGTGTCATATGTGTCCAACACAAATTGATAGTTCATCTTTCTTTTGCTGAAAAATCTATTAACTATATTCCTTGTTTCTGCCTCTGCGTCTTTTTCTCTGAACTCAGCCAGATGTTGATACATTAACTTAAATTCCTCTATTAACCTGATTGTCTCCTCAGAAAATCTTTTTTTCGTTGTGTATCTTGCGATCCTTGTCGATTCATTGGCCATGAGCAAATCGAGGACTTGTTTAAAGTGAGGAATACTTTTTATAATTTTATTCACATAATGGTCTATATTTTTTCTTAAACTTTCAAAAAGCATAAACTCCTCTCTCTGCCCAAGCTTCTCTCCTTTTGCGAAATTCGCGTATGCACTGAAGATATTTTCTCTATGAGATTCTGTCCTATTAAGCAGTTTTTCTATCTCTGCATCCTCTTCTTCATCAGGATTCCTGAACAATATTATTTTGCCATTTTCGTCCTTAAATGAGCGCAGCAGTTTATGGTAATTCTCAGAATGCAATTTTCCTGTCTCGTCAAAAAAAATTTCATTTGCATCCTCAAACAGAGCATCATAGAATTCAGTTATAATGGAGAGTTGGATAATCTTTGTTGATGCAATTTTTTCGGAAGTATGTTTTAAGATTGCCTCTGAAAGGAATATGTTATTATGCAAAAGATATTCCTCAACAACATATTCTGTGTTCTCCGGTATTTTTTGAAGCTTTTGCAAATTTTCCTCTAGAATATCGAACCAGCTTATCAGCGCGATATATTTCTTGTCTTGCTGTTGTATTATTACACTATTATAGTTTATGTTAGATTCAAGTTGCTCTTTTCTGATATCATATTGTTTACATATTTTTTCAAGAGAATAGAACCTGAAAAAAGCTTTGTGATTATTTGGAACAAGATTATTTATCTTCCTTTTTTTTATTTTTACAGAAGTCAATATTTCCGGATGAACTGCCAATATTTTTGACAACCCATTCTCAAATACTTTGTAGTTTTTAGCATGCTCTTCCAGTCTAGATTCTTGCTTGAGAAGCTCATTGAAATCTTCAATAAAACTATATTCATTCATTGCCTCGGCTTCTTCTGAGCTTTGTAGATAATAAAGAAGATTTTTGAGATAGTCTTTTGGTTGTATTTTTGGCAGTTGCATGGTTGTTTGAGATATTGGTTGTTTAAAATACTATTAAATATTTTTCGATTAAAAGCAAAATATTTAAATTAAATCTTAAATTGATGTCAAATACTTGTATCAAGAGCTGAGGACCCATGGGATTGCTGCCATTTGAGAAAAAAAAACGAGAAGTTATTATAAAGAAAAATTTCAAGACATCTGAGAAATTCGGAAAATCTCCTGAAGAAAGAACCATACCAGAACTTCTGCAAAGCGGAATCATTAATATAGATAAGCCAAAGGGCCCAACTTCGCATGAAGTAAGTTCTTATGTGCAGAAAATTCTTGGAGTAAAAGCAGGCCATTCAGGAACACTTGACCCTGCAGTGACAGGAGTATTGCCAATAGGCATTGGCAAAGGCACAAAAGTAAACCAGTATTTGTTAAATGCAGGAAAAGAATATGTATGTTTAATGCATGTTCATAAAGATGTACCTGAAGCAGAACTAAAAAATGTTATTATGAGTTTTGTAGGAAGGATAAAACAACTGCCTCCTTTGAAGAGTGCTGTCAAGAGAATTGAGAGATACAGGACAATATATTATATTGATATTCTTGAAATTTCTAGAACAGACGTGCTTTTCAAAGTAGGATGCCAGGCAGGAACATACATAAGAAAACTTTGTACTGATATTGGGGAGAAATTAGGCACAGGAGCGCATATGCAAGAGTTGAGAAGAACAAAATCAGGTGCATTTAATGAGGATACTCTAGTCACTTTGCAGGATGTGGCAGATGCATTTTGGTATTACAAAAATGAGAACAATGAAAAATATCTTCGCAAGGTAGTTATGCCAATGGAAAAAGGAGTAGAGCATCTTCCAAAGATATGGATTATGGATAGCGCGATTGAAGCAATATGCCATGGCTCTTCATTAAAAGTGCCGGGAATAGTAAAGTTAGAAACAGAAATCCAAAAAGGTGAAGAGGTAGCTGTAATGTCAATGAAAGATGAGCTTGTTATGATTGGAACAGCATTGATGACGAGCAAGGAAATGCTTGAAAAAGAGAAAGGAATAGCAGTCAAGCCACAAAGAGTATTGATGAATTCTGGTGTATATCCGAAAATAGAAAAAGTAGATTGATGTTATATTGATGTTATGTTATATTGATGTTATATTAAGGTAAGTTGATATTGAGAAAAATTTATATATTCCAATTCTTAAAAATTCCATTATGGAAGTGCTTTCAATAATAACTCAATTATCAATAATCTTTATTTGCGGACTTATAATAAGCGCGATAACAAAGAAATTCAGAGTTCCTGAGATATTGTTCTTGATTTTACTGGGCGTCTTTTTTGGGAATTTTAAATGGCATGATAAGCCTATAATAGAATTCCCTCCTCTATTTGTAACGAGTCTTGCAGTTATTGCAATGGTTCTTCTGGTTTTTGAGGGTAGCTTGAATCTTAAGGTACGCAAAATTGGTCAATATTGGACAATGTCATTGAAATTATTCGGGATAACATTATTGATGAATGTGTTGTTTTTATCTCCTTTCATTTATTTCGCATTCCAGCTAGACGCATATCTTTTGGCTATCTTGTTCTCTGTTTTAATGGTGGCAACAGCTGCAGATGTTATATTTCCAATGATAAAGAACAGGAATTCGCCTATTGCAGAAGTTTTAGAAATAGAATCAGTGTTAAACACGCCTTTCACAATCCTGCTTCCTTTGATGATATTGGATTTTATGCAATCAGTAGGATATAATGTCTTTTTATCAAAGTTCATAGAACAAGTAATGCCTTTTCTTCAGCAGATAATAGTTGGTATTGGTACAGGAGTAGTATTGGGCTTTGTTACTTTGAAACTTTTCAAAAAAGAATATTCTGAGGAGTTCACGCCAGTGGCATTTCTAGCTGTTGCGCTATTTACATATGTGCTTGCAGAGAATCTTCATGGCTCTGGTGTGCTGGCCATAACTACTGTTGGAATAATAGTAGGGAATTATTACCTGAAACAACATTTCAATCTCAAGGTATTTTCTAAGGTGTTTGCATTTGCAATGGAGATTCTTGTATTTGTGCTCGTGGGCATGCTTATCGCATTGCCTAGTGATTGGGTATTTTATATTAAAGCACTCTTAGTATTTATTATATATCTCATGCTCAGGTATTTCTCAGTTATGTTTGCATTGAAAGGTTCAAATTTCAGTCAAAAAGAGAAGTTGTTTGCGAGTTTCACTATTCCTAAAGGAATCGCTGCTGCTACTGCTGTTTTTATTCTTTCTACAAAACCGATATCAGGGATGAGCACAATAATAACACTATCTTTGCTTTTTATGCTGGCCACTATTTTCCTCTCCACAATCATGGCATTTTTCGAAAGCAAGATGATAAGCAGTACTGTTTCAGGTTCATCTCTTAAAAGAGGCAAAAAGAATTAACTGCCTATGCCTTTTGCCAATTCATTCTGATATACTATGTCCCTGCAGGATTTCTTGAGCTCTTCTTTCCTGAACAGTTCGCAGATTGTCCTGTCTGTTGAACCCTGTCTTAAGAAATAGAAAAAGCATTGGTCCTGCTGGAACTCTTTTTTTATCTCCTTGCAGAGATTTATGTCATTGACAGTCTGTGCCAATTCATATATGCATTCTTCCTTGAATGTTGTTCTTGCCTTGCACAATTCAAGCACTGCCTGCGGATTCAATGAACCTATGCTTCTAACCTTGAGGGTCATCTCGTAATATGTAAGAGAATTGAATGTCTCGTTGTCAATTTCAAGAGTGTAATTCTTTAATTCACTGATGTCTGGTGTGATTTCTATTTCCTTGCCTATAACCGTGAAAGGAGCAGTTGCTTCTGCAGTTTCATCTTCATATTTAGAAGAAACTTTCAGAAAATAATTTCCTGGCAGGAATGTTTCTGGTATGACAATATCAAATTTCTTTGAACTTTGGATATTAACTGCCATTGTTTTTGACATGGACATGAGTATTTTTTTATTCTCATCCAGGATTTCTACGCTTAACAATATATCCACTGCCTTATTCACTCCGAAATTTTGCACTTCTACATTAAATGACAAGGGAGTGCCTGGTTGTACTTCTGTGTTTAGAAGTTCTGTCTCTATATCAAACAATGTTTTTTGCTGGGTGAATGGCTTGAGAAAGAAAAATAATGAGACACCAATTGCAATAATTATAAGTATTGCAGCAATTGTTGTTAAAGGAATATTGTGTTTAATCTGCGGAGTTGTGCTAGGTGTTTCAAAAGCAGCATTAATCTCTTCAGGAGGAAAACCATTCTGGTAAAGATATTGCCTGACCTGTTCAGCAGTATATCCTTTTGAAAGAAAAGACTGCACATATGCTTTTGTATTGAAATCCAAAAAGCTTGGATAATTCTGTTTTATGTAATCTATTGATTGCTGAATATAATTTGTGTCATAATTAAGTTTCTGAAGATATGTCTTTATTTCATATATTGAATATCCTTGCTGGAGTTGTTTCAGGATATAATTGACAAGGTTAAGGTCCATTATTTTTTTTTAATCTAAATCATTTAAATTAAGATGTCACTACTTTAAAATTTAGTCAATACAAATTTGAAATAAAAAGCCTTGGGGTAAACATTTATAAATATAATGGCCTAAAAAATAAAAAAGAGGGTGAAATATGTTTAAAAAAGGACAATTGTCATTGTTCATACTTATAGGCTTTCTTATCTTTATTATTCTTGGCATGATAACATATGTTTTTTTGGCGCAGAAAAAAAGTGCATTGAGCACTGAAAAAGAGAAAGTTCAAGAAATACCAATTGAAACTCAGCCTGTCTTTAATTTTGTAGAAGATTGTATTGAACTAACAACATACGATGCTTTTAAGATATTAGGAGGGCATGGCGGATATGTATATCCAGAAGATGCAGGCCTTATTGAAGGAATGAATCCTATTGAAGGAAGAGGTTTTGCTCCTTTTGAAGGCCAAGATATTGTATATTGGCTCTATATCAATGGGAATAATTGCAAAAATGGCTGTTATGTCACAGAAGCAATACCAACAGAAGAGCAGATTGCTGCACAAGTCGCTAAATATCTTAATAATAATCTCAAAAATTGTTATCGTGATTTTGCGGATTTCAAGGATAAAGGTTTTGATGTCAGTTCAGGAGATGTGCAGGCAAATGTTGTTATAAAAGAAGATACAGTTGCAGTAACTGTGCTCCAAGATATCAAAGTGAGCAAGGATAAGTCAAAAGTAACTGTTAATAAATTCTCAAGAGAACTTGATTTTGATTTCCATGACATCTATATGATTGCAAAGACAATAACCTTGCTTGAGGAGAATGTGAGTTATCTTGAAAGATATACATTAGAGCTGATGTCCTCTTATTCTGGATTAGACGAGAAAAAACTGCCTCCGCTAGCTGCAATTACCTTTTCACCTGATGAGAAATATACCTGGCAGAAATCAAATGTCAAGAGCCTGCTTCAAAACATATTGACACAATACATTCCACTTGTGACATTTACAGATTCATACAGAATAACATACCCAAACTATCAAAACTCAACTTTTGGAACAGCAATGTTTATGCAAGCAATGATGCCATTGAATATATCTGATGTTGATGAATGGAAATACAATATAAATACTCTTTATTTTAATGATTGGCCAATGTACTTTGATATTGGAGGAAGAGTTGTTAATGGAGAAACCTTGTCATCTGAAGAATTGACGAGTAGTTTTTTCCCTGGCCTTGCTATAAGAAGATACCAATATTATTATGACATAACATATCCTGTTCTTGTGCATATAAGAGCGCCATTTGCTAATCAGAGAAGAGGATATGATTTCCTTTTCGGGCTTGAAGTAAATATAAGAGATAACATTCCTGTTAATTATTCATTGGTTGAACATGCGCCTGAATCAAAAGGAACTGCAAGCATCTTCTGTGATGAGGAGCAGAAATATACTGATAATGTCACCATTAATTTCTTCAGCCCAAATAATGAGTCAGTTGATAAGGTTCAGGTATTATATACTTGCGGCTCTGAAACTTGTGCCATAGGCCACTCCAAGGAAATAGCCAAGAATCAGTCTGTTATTACTGCTAAACTGCCAAAATGCTTTGGAGGATTCCTGCAATTTGAAAAA
>JBBIVF010000033.1:0-8344 GCA_037439845.1 Candidatus Woesearchaeota archaeon | reverse complement strand
ATTATATCAACTATTTTCTTGTCTTTGGATATGAATATGATGTCCAGAGGAATTAGAGTATTTTTCATCCAGAATGTCCATTTTTTCTCTTCATTGAATACAAATAGCATTCCTTCATTATCATCTAGCTTTTCAACAAACATCAAACCTTTCATTATTTTTTCTTCATCATCAGCCACATAAGCAGTAAAAATAGTTTCATTTATTCTTATGCTCTTTATTTGATAAGAACTGAAATCATTGCTTTTTTTTTCGCATCCTAATGTAAAAATAATAAAAAACACAAAAATTAATATTATTGCTGAATTCTTTTTCATATTAATACTAAATGTGCTTTCTTTTTAAATAAATTTCAGTAAAAGGTATTCATTGTTCTGATTTTTCTTCTATCATTTTTTTCTCTTTTTTCTATCTCTTCTTGCTAAAAAATCTTTTATTTTATAACTACTTAAAAGTGGCATAAAACTTAACAAACCTGTTTTATGTTGTTTATAGTCACTAAATAATAGTAAAAAATCAAATTAATATGCTAATAAGCATTTTTATGATGAATAAAAGGCTTTTAAAGACAACTCTCCAAAATAGCAGAATATTTAAAGGTAGTTGCAACACCTTTGTCTTACATTTATTAAGACGTTTGATGGCTTTGCTTAAGGTTATTTATTCAAATTATCAGCCAAGTGGTTAAAATGTTTGTACAACCAAGGACACTTGAAGAATTATTAGAGGAATACAAAAGAAAGCAAAGAAATGGTTTTCTCAATCAGATTATAGGCCCTTCAAAAAGAGACAAAAAATTTCAAGAAACAAATATTGAATCTGAAGAAGTGCCTATTAACGGCTATTCTGATCCGCAAATAATCTATTTTGAAGTATTCATTGCAGAAATGACACATGAAGAGATGTACAATCAAGAACTTTATAAAAAAAGAACAGGAGAAATTCTAAGCTTTGTGCTGCAGCAGATAGGAAAAAATAACGAGACAGTTAAAACTTAGCAAAGGAGTAGAAAGTATTGTCACAACTTCAATTTATTTCATAACTAACAACAGGCATAAGTTATCTCTTTACAAGGACGCAGGATGTCCGGTCTCTAAAGAGTTTCTAAATAATACTATTTATGCACGTTCTAAAGAAGGAAAATTGATGGAAATATCTGTCACAAATCTTCTGAACAAGTATATTGATTTTCTCAATACAAAACAGCTAATTTTTGATGACAAAGAAGTTACCGAAAAAGCAGCAGAACTTGCCTTAAAGGCAGTCAAATCCTTCTTGTGCATCGCAGAATATCAGAGATTCTGTAAAAAATGCAATAAATAGAAATTAATTATATTAGAATAATTATATTAGAAAATTTTTTCTGTCTATTAAAATTTAATAAGTTTAGGAAAAAAGGAAAAAATAACGAAAAAATATTAAAGATAAGAAAAAAAAGAAATAAAAGAAGTGCCTAAAAAAAGAATAAAGCAAAAAATGGCAAAAGATGAAAAAACAAAGAAAAAAATAAGAGAACAAATAATAAAAAAAATAAAGAAAGTGATTGACCCTGAAATAGGCCTGGATATATACACTCTTGGAATGATATACGACATAAAAATAGATAAAGAAAATGTTCTGATAACAATGACACTTACCACTCCTTTTTGTCCTTATGCGCCTAACTTGATTGAGCAGCTAAAATCAGAAGTAGGAAAAATAAAAGGAGTAAAGAAAGTTGATGTGAAAATAACTTTTGACCCACCTTGGCAAATGTCTGATGACCTTAAAACAAGATTTGGACTATAACTACAATTTGGAAATCTTATTTACTTCTTCTACAAAAATTCTTGCCTCTTCTTCTGTATTATAAAGATACAAAGAAGCCCTGACACTGCCTTTCATGTTGTGCTTATTGAACCACGAATGGACACAGTGCGCTCCGCTTCTTGTCAATATGCCTTTTGAGACATCAAGCATCTTTGAAACATGATGTATGTCAACTCCCTCTATCACAAATGAGAAAATTCCTCCTCTTAACTCAGGGTTCTTTGGTCCGAGTATTCTTATCTTGGGATTTTTTGAGAGGCCTTCTGTGATTATGCTGTTAAGTTTTATCTCGTGCTCTGCAATCTTTTTCATTCCGACTTTTTTCAGGTACCTTATTGCTTCTCCCAGTCCTATTATTCCTGCATAGTGCTGTAGTCCTGCTTCAAATTTCATAGGAAGATGCTCTGGCACATAAGAATCATAAGTTGAGTCTATTACTGTCTCTCCGCCAACAATGAATTGTTCCATTTTTTCAAGAATCTCCTTTTTTCCATATAGCACTCCTATTGCAGTTGGCCCCAGCATCTTATGGCCTGAAAAAGCCAAGAAATCAACATCAAGCTCTCTTACAT
Source organism: Candidatus Woesearchaeota archaeon (assembly GCA_037439845.1). GTDB lineage: Archaea > Nanobdellota > Nanobdellia > Woesearchaeales > JBBIVF01 > JBBIVF01. The sequence continues at coordinate 5,963 of JBBIVF010000033.1, read as the reverse complement.
CTATTTCTTTATGAGGCGCGCTTTGAGCTGCATCTGTCATAACAAGTATGTTTCTCTTATGGGCTATTTTCGCGATTTCTTTTATGGGATTAGTTACTCCGTCCATGTTTGAAGTGTGCACAATAGATACTAATTTTGTTTTCTCGCTCAGCGCTTTCTCAAAATTCTCGAGATTGAATGTGTTATCAGGATTACTATCAACAACTTTCAAGGTTATTCCTATATTTTTCTTGAGCTTGAGCCATGGTATTAGATTAGAATTATGCTCCTTGTCTGATATCACAACTTCATCGCCTTTTTTCAGGCCAATTGAATTTGCAACAAGATTTATTCCTTCAGTGGTGTTTCTTGTAAATATTATCTCTTCTGGCGATTTTGCATTGATAAAACTCTGTACTTCTTTTCTTACTTTTTCCAACTCAAGTTCAACTTTCGCAGCCAATCTATGCGAACTTCTTCCTCCGCATGCAGTAAATTCCTCATAATACTTTCTTTCAGCATCAACAACTTGCCTTGGCTTCAATGACATGCAAGCATTGTCAAAGTAGATTATCTGCTGTTTCAATACTGGAAAATCCTGCCTTATTTTATCGACATCAAATTTGCTGAATATCATTTTTTCAGTTCCTCGTCTATTATTTTCTTGAAACTCTTGAATGGCTTAGGCCCGACTATGACTTTGTCATTTATAAAAAATGTTGGTGTTCCCTGCACTCCTGCGTGAAGACCTTGAAGCTGGTCTTCATTAATCTCTTTTTCTGCTCTTTCTGATTTCATACACTCTTCAAATTCAGTTATGTTAAGTCCTATTTTTTTCTCAATGTTTATCAAACAATTTTGGCATATTGTTTCATTTATGCTGAATATCTCTTTGTGAAACTCCTCATATTTTCCCTGCTCAAATGCACAATACCCTACAAGCGCAGCTTCCTTGCTTGCATTATGATGTGGAATATAGAATGTCTTGAATTGTATATTTATTTCTCCATTATAGTATTCCAACACTTCTTTCAAAGTCTGCTCTACCTTTTTCGTGTATTCGCAAGTATAACACCCAAATTCTATGATTGTCAATTTTGCTTCTTTGTTTCCTATTATTGGGTCATCAGTGTCTATTGTGGGAAGAATTTTATTTGATGAATCAAGGTCAGCATAATTGAAATCATTTGGGCTGCATGTTGATATTGCTGAATTTTTTCCAGTAGGGTCAAAAATGCAGAATCCAGTATCTTCAGGCCCATTGCAATTTCCATATTCAATATAATTATATATTCCAACTGCACTTGTATAAATGCTCCATAAGAATATCAGAAGAATAATCCAAGAGATTATCTTGTAATTTTTATAAAAAAATTTTGCAACTCTCGGCGAAAGTTTCAGCACTCTTCCTGTAAGATCTGCTTTTATTCTATCATCTAGTCCAGAACGGCATTTTCTTAGTGTTGCTGTGCTGAAAAGGCATTCAAGTGCATCTTTTGTGAGTTTCTTGTATTTTACGCTGAATATAGCCAAAATAGCAAACACAGGAAGTGCAAGTAAGCATAGTACCATATGTTAGGGGCACTATGTCTTATTTATAAAGATTATGAAATTTTAATTTAAAGGCTTTTTACGCCTTGTTTTTAGCATTACATTTATAAATTAAGAATTAAAATTGATTTTCATGCCAAGAAAAAAAGCAGAAGCTATTGCAGAAAGTGAGGAGCCTCTCAAAAAAGAGAAAAAACCAAAAGAGCCCAAGCCAAAAAAAGAGCCAAAAGCAAAAGAAGAGAGGACAGTTGCAGAGAAACACGCAAAAGAGGCACACCCAAAACTCCAGCCAGAGATAAACATCGGCCTTGTTGGTCATGTTGACCATGGAAAAACAACATTAACAGAGGCACTTTCTGGAAAATGGACTGATACTCATTCAGAGGAGATTAAAAGAGGAATTACCATAAGATTAGGTTATGCAAATGTTGATATATATCATTGTCCGAAATGTAAGAAATATACAACAAAAAATGTATGCGACTGCAAATCGAAAACTGATTTTGTCAGAGTAATTTCATTGGTGGATGCTCCTGGCCACGAATCATTAATGGCAACAATGCTTTCAGGAGCAACAATAATGGACTGCGCACTTCTTCTTGTTGCTGCAAATGAGCCCTGTCCTCAGCCTCAGACAAAAGAGCATTTAATGGCATTAAAAATTGCAGGCATAAAAAACATAATCATTGTCCAGAACAAAATAGACCTTGTGAGTGAAGAGACTGCATTGAAGAATTATCAGCAGATAAAAGAATTCATCAAAGGAACTGAATATGAGAATTCTCCTATAATACCTGTATCTGCCCAGCATAAAGTCAATATAGACCTGCTTCTTGAAGCAATTGAGAAACACTTCAAGACACCTGAAAGAGACCTGAGCAAAGATGCAATTATGTTGATTGCAAGAAGCTTTGATATAAACAAGCCAGGCACGAATTTTCTTGAGCTCAAAGGAGGAGTGCTTGGAGGAGCAGTAAAGCAAGGTGTATTCAGAGTAGGGGATATTATAGAGCTCAGGCCAGGACATGTTTTTCAAGAAAGGAATCAAATGGTATGGAAACCTATTCATACTGAGATATTAGGCATAATGACAGGAAACATAAAGATTGACGAGGCAAGGCCAGGTGGATCAGTGGCTTTTTTGACAAAACTCGATCCAGGAATAGTAAAGTCAGATGCTCTTTGCGGAAATCTCTGCGGAAAGCCAGACAAGATGCCTCCTGTTTGGAGTAATTTATTGCTTGAAGCAGTTCTTCTGGAAAGAGTTGTTGGTTCAAAAGAGGAATTGAAAGTTGACCCAATAAGAAAAGATGAGATATTGATGTTGAATGTGAATGCTTCTGCAACAGTAGGTTTTGTAACAGAGGTCAGGAAAAATATTTTCAAGGCAAGATTAAAGTTGCCTGTGTGCGCAAATCTCGGCGACAAAGTTACGATATCAAGAAGAATAGAGAATAGATTTAGGCTTATAGGTTACGGAATAATAAAAGAATATAAATAAAATCTATTTGAGTTCAAAATCTTTCTTCGAAGGTTGTTGTCGGACTACGCTCTTTTGAAGTTTTCTTGGAATGCGGTTCCCTCCCGTAAGGAACATCCCCATCCGCAAGTGCTTCTTATTGCGCTTCATCGCTTCGTGAATTGACAACAACCACGATTTTGAACTCTATTTCAATTTTTGTTCGATGTCACTTATTCTTTTGACATTGAACTTGTTATGTGTCTCGACATCATATTCTTTATTCACGAGATTCGCTTTTTGGCATTTCTTATAGTTCTCCTCATTCTCAAGACAGAATCCTACTGCATGGCATTTCGGGCCAAGAAGATCTCTTAGTCTCGGAAACTTTTTTTCTATTATTCTAAATTCTTTCCAACTTGTCTCATACATCTCTGCTTCTGCTGTCTTGCATGTTCTAAGCGGAAGATAGCCATCAAGAATATTCCAGAGATCATATTCCTTCACCACTCTTAATCTTATGCCTCTCGGAACAACATAAATCGCGTCTGATTTAGGTATCTTATAAGAACTGCAAAGTTTTTTATAGACATCAAAGGCAGAAACAACTGACCTAAGGTATTTTTTCAAGAGATCCTCATTTGATGCCACTGAATCAGGAATTATATAAAACGGAGAAAGATCTTTGACCATATTTACAGCATCAATATTCTCATTTAGCAAGTCATCACGCAGGTCATCAAAGCCTTTTATGCTTCTTTCCAATGCACCATACACTGATTCTACTGTCTGCCGTACTGTTCTGTGCCTTTTCACTTCCCCCCAAACTCTCCAAGATGGAAATGTCTCTATTATTATCCTGAAATTCATGTTGAAGTCTCTTGAAAGCACTCTCCTAACTGAAAGAAAAAGTTTCCAATTCTCTATACTTTCTTTATTATCACTTGCTATTTGCTTGATATCAGTTATTTCTTTTAGCATTTTTTCTAATATGCTGTTTTTTATGTATCTTGATTCAAGCACATTTGGCGACAAAACTATTCTCGTAGAATTTATCTTCTCATCAAACTCAGAGTTCTTGAAAATGTTTGGGTATGGATAAGGATTTCTTGCTGAGAAATACCTTGACCAATACAGTATGTCCATTCCTAAATTCTTTAATTGCTTTTCTATCTGCTGAATGAATATGTGTCCCTCTTTTGGTATATATTCCTGCTCTATCTCAAATTCCTGCTTGAAGCTCAGTATGGTTTCAAGCGGCACAACCATAAATCCTCCTCCTCTTATTCCATATGGAGTTATTTTCGCAGCCTCTTCTTTAGACACTCCTTGAGTTTGTAGCTCTTCATAGAGCCTGATTTGTTCTGAAACAACATTCCAGTAAAGTTCTTTTGCTTCCTGATTTTCTGCTATTGATTTCGGCACCATTATATCAGAAAGTCCTGTTCCTGTTCTTCTTCCTGATGGCATTAATGATGAACTGAAAATAGCTCCTGTAAACATAGAATCAACAAATTTAGAGTTGCCATACATCAGAATTCCGACATAAGAGGAAGTTGCTAGGGATGCATGGCCTCTTCCTGCTGATTCAATTATTGATTTCTTGATCTTTTTTCTGAATTTATCCATCATTGCATTCTTGTCTTCAGAGTTCCATTCTTTGCTCAGTATCCTGAGCGCCATTTCCGCAGCGTTCTTATCTTTGTAAGTCATCATTGACGCAAGAGCAATGGTTTCTTGCGGATTGAGTTCAAGATTTTGTTCAAGAATACCTTGAAGTACATCTTTCTCTATTCCTGCAACATCCAACTTATTGATATCTATTTCTTTAAGATTCAAACTTGGCAAGTATCCAAGTATGGCTATTTTAGGATCAACAATTTGCATATCATCTTTTCCCATGAAAATCACCTCAAAATGTTTTTTCTGCTGACTGACACTTATTTAAGATTTTTGATGATGTTACTTATTATAGATAAATATGAAAAAAATTTAAAATAAAATTAATAAAATAGAAAAACCTAAAAAAAATTAAGAGAAACTATTTCTTAGATACTTTCTCTTCCTTGAAAACATACTTAGCTATCATGAAGACAACCCAAGCAATGATTATAAAATTAATTACTTCTCCGGCAAATGCCCCCCAGCCTAACACAATAGGACCAAGTTTTAATGTTGATGTTTGCCATGCTCCGCCAGGAATGAACGGAGTAATTATCGGCATTATAATATTCTTGACCAAGGATTGCACTAAAGAAGTTGTCGCAACTCCCATGATAAATGCAACAGCAAGGCCTAACACCTTATATTCTTTTAAGAACTCTTTGAATTCTTTGATTAATTTTGACATCATATCACCTCTAATTATCTTTAACTGCCACTTTTTTTAATTTTTGTTATTTTTTTTTGTAAAAAAATATTATTTTCTATATGGTTTTAAATAAAAAATAGTAACATTTATATAAAAGTAGTTTGAAAAGTAAATCAATATACGATTTTATATACCTGTTTGACATTTTGTCAAAGGTACATAATCAAAACTAATACAAAAAACAAATGGGTTGGAGGTGCAAAAAAATGAAAGTACCACTTAGCTTGATCATGATTGTGGTGCTTGTTCTCAGTACAATTGCAGCAGCAGCGTTAATAGAAAATGATATAGAAATTGTGCAGACAGCTGATACTACAAATATTGAAGAACAACAGCCAGTTGCGGCTGAAGATGCCAATGTTAATCTTGAACCAGTCATAGAAGTGACTGCAGAAGAAGTTGTTGAGGAAACACCAGCAGAAGAAGTTCCTGCTGAAGAAGTGACTGAAGAAACACCAGTTGAGGAAACTCCTGCAGAAGAAGTTGTTGAGGAAACACCAGTAGAAGAAGAAGTTCCTGCTGAAGAAGTGACTGAAGAAACACAACGAGAAGAACATAATGATGAAAAAAAACATTATTAAACTCATGATTAAAAAAAAAATG
>JBBIVF010000032.1:0-8467 GCA_037439845.1 Candidatus Woesearchaeota archaeon | reverse complement strand
TTGTGGCAATTGTAGCAGGAATTACAATAGGTTCTATTGGTTTTGGCGGAGCCACAGGAAGAGCACAGCAAGCTGTTGTCACAACATTTGATACAGAGACAGGAATTATGCAGACATCATCGTCAATGATGAACCAGAAAGAACTTACAGCTTACTTGGCAAAGATGGGAGCTGAACTCAGCAAAGCAGCAAGAGAAGCTGAGAAAGAAGGCATGCCTGAAGGAAGAAAAATGATCATGATGATGGCCATGGAAGTCGAAGCTAAAGCAAACGGACAGATGGAACTTGTCAAGAATGAAGAAGGCGAGACTATGGCTATGATGATGATGATGCCAAGAGAGATGGAAATGACAGCACCAGAAAGAATGACGAGAGAAGATGAAGTCGAACGTATGATGGCTGAAATGAGAGAAAGAATGGGTGCAGAGCTTATGATGGCAGAAGGAATGAAGATGGAAGACAGAATCGCTGCAAGTCCAAACTACATGCAGATGATGATGGAAGCTCCAATGGCAGAGAGAGAGTTGATGAGAGAAGCCATGATGGGAAGAGAGAGAGAGCTCAACGGTGTTGAAGCAGAAGCAGAGATGAGAATGGCTCAGCAGGTATACAGAGAAGCAGAAATGTTGGAAAGAGAATTAGCAAAGATGAGGCTTGAAGGCATCTTAGATCCAACAGCAGAATTGAATGTTGAAGCAACAGGAATGATGAAAGAAGCTAAGATGATGCCAGGAAGCAAACTATTGAGAGAAGCTGAGATGGAAGCAAAAGCGGTCTCTACATTGAAGATGGAAAGGGAAATGCTTGAAGGTCCAATGAGAGAACCTGAAGCAGAAGCTGAATTACAAGCAAGAATGGAAGCTGAACTTGAACTGGCTGTAGAAGCAGAAGGTGGACAGGCATTGACAGCAATGCGGTATGCTTATAGCTCAGGACAGACAGCAATCTGTGGCGGAACATCAAGTTTGAGAAAAGGTTTCTGTAAACAGGTTTTACCAGATGAATGTTGTTTGCAGTTCCCAAGACCAATAGGATGCGTCTGTTAGAATTTAATTTTTTTCTTTTTCTTTTCACTTCCCACAAGACATCTCTGAGTTAGTTTTATTAAGGATTTTTCGTTATTATTAGTATGATATTCAGGACTTTCTTGATTTTAGATAAGATAGGCCCAGCCAAAGAGAAAAACATATGGAAACAAGGCATAAGAAGCTGGGATGATTTTCTGGGCCGTGATAAAATAAATGGAATTTCTAAATTAAACAAAATGAAATATGATGCTGCTCTGAAAGCTGCGAAAAATGCCTTGTCTAATTATGATTCTTCTTTTTTCATCTCCAAGCTGAAATCTTCTGAGATGTGGCGGCTTTATGATTATTTCAAGGATGATGCGGTTTTTTTGGATATTGAGGCAGATAAAAATAATATTTTTGTCATAACAATGTTTGATGGCATTGATTTCAAAACAATGGTAAAAGGAAAATATTTTGATAAAGAATTGTTTGTTAATGAGATAAATAAGCATAAAATAATTGTTACGTTCAATGGCAGCAGTTTTGACCTGCCTAAATTAGAGAAATATTATGGCATGAAAATAAATATTCCTCATGTTGACCTCAAGCATTGCTGTGCAAGAATTGGATTAAAAGGCGGATTAAAGGAAATTGAAAAAAAACTCAACATAAAAAGAAATAATATCCTTACACAATACAAAGGAAATCCAATTGATTTATGGAAAGTGTGGAGAGCAACAGGCGATGAATATTATCTTGAAAAACTAGTTGAATATAATCAAGATGATGCTTATTACCTAAAGCCCATAATGGCCAAGATTTATGAAAAGCTAGTTGAGAAAAGATTGGAAATTCCTGTTACTTTTGTCTAACCAACGACAAGACCAGATTTTTAATACAATGGTACTTGAAGAGCAAAAAAATCTGAGTTTGAGTGTCCATCTAATATTATTACTACTTTTAAGCAATCTAGGGGTTTTTGAGATTTTCAAATTTTTTCATAAACTTTACTTTCTAATCGATGAATAAAAAAGGGTTAGCTCTTAAGAATCTTCATTATTTCTGCAATTTCTTTTTGATAACCTGCCTTGGCCAAAGCTCCACCAACATTATCGGGATTTTGCATGACAATCTCCTTAATGGCTAATGCTTTTTCTTTGGGGAATGCCCTAAATAATGCAGCAATATTGTGCTGAATTCTTGCTTTACTTTCAAATATAAGTTGGTTATCTTTAAACACAATTTTTCCACAAGCTAGCAATTCTTTACTATTCACAAAAACTAACATACATATCTGAAAGAATATATACAATTCAGATGTTGGATTTTTTGCGCTATGAGCAGACTCTAGAAGATCACAAAAATTTAGAATGATACAATCAACATAAAAGTCGCCATATTCCTCAACTTTTTTTAATAGATTTTTAATCAAAACATTTAAGAGTTTTTCTCCATCTTTGTCATTTCTAGATTTGTAAGCAGTAATGAATTGGTTATAAAAGTTAGATAAATCCATATGGCTCTTTATCAGAAAAGATATATAATGCCTTTCAGTGCAGCCTAATTGTAATTCTTCGAAGAACTTTCTTCTTGCGTCGAATTCTGTTTTTAATTCTACTAGATATATAATTGCTTTTTCATAAAACTGCTTTTTAATTGGATCCTGTTCTTTTGCAAGTTTTTCCTCGAAGTTTTTAGTCATCTCTTTAACTGAATTTAACTCATCTTCAAAATAGTATCTTCCAAAGTCTGCATGGAATATAAATCTGGTGACTCCTTTGACATTTTCTCTTTCAACATCCTTCATCAAATGAATGAAATTTTTTAATTTTCCAATATCATGAAATATGCATGCAAAGAAAAGTAATTCTGCTCTTGTATGTTTACCTATCTTTTTACTAAGATGTTCACTTAATTTAAAAGGAAGAATAGAAAGAGCAGTTTCAAGTGCCACAACATCTATTTTTCTATGTTTTTCTTGAAAATAAATAAAAGCATATAATCTTTGAAGAATAATAACAACTTGTAAAGAATGCATAAAACTAGATACATCCCCATGAAACTTAGGATCTTCTCTTACGTGCTTGAGCCCTTCGAATTCTTTAACTAAATGCCACCCTTCACTTTCAATTGTTTTTAATCTAGGAATTAATTCTCCTCCAAACTTTTCAGTGTAGAAGTCTAAAATTTTCACAATTTTTGCATCCATGCTGATTTATTTAATACAATCTAATATATAATTCTTTTCTTTTCTATTTCTCAAAAACCCATTCCATATCCAAAACCAATACTCTATTTCTAGGCAGGCTCTCAAATTGCAACTAAGATTGGAATAAATACATAATATTTATTAATCTCACACTATATTAAAGTTTATTAGGTATATTAAAATTTATTAATACAACTAGAACTTTATTGACAATGAAAGGCTTTATTGTCTATCCAACGTATAGGACAGAAGAAAACTGTACTTATATTTACCTTTTCGGCAGATTGGAAAATGGAGAATCTTTTCTAACTATAAACAAATACAGACCTTATTTTTACATCAGAGAAAAAGATGAAAAAAAAGCAAAGCAGCTGGCACAGGCTGATTTTGAAGCAACCACTTATAAGACATTTTCAGGAGAAAAAGTCATCAGAGTGCTTTTCAATAATACAAAGGAACTAACAGAAACAAGACGCATATTCAATGATAATGATATTACTTGTTATGAAGCAGACATAAGATTAGTGTATAGGTTTATGATTGATATGGGCATCAAAGGAAGTATGGAGATTTCCGGAGAATATCAGAGGGAGAAAGATATTGACAGAGTTTATAGAGAACCTCAACTAAAACCAGCACAATTCGTGCCAAAATTGAAAATATTCTCTATTGACATAGAAACTGATTGCGTGAAGCATGAAGAAATATATGCTATTTCTCTTATTGGTGATGGATTAAAAAAAACATTATTAGTCTATGATAAACCTGTCAAGAATGCAGTTATCTTCAAAAGCGAGAAAGATATGCTTGAAGCTTTTGCTGAGATAATAAGAAAATTTGATCCAGATATTATAACAGGATGGAATGTGATTGATTTTGATTTAAAGAAAATAGAAGATAGATTCAAGAAATACAAAATACCATTCAGATTAGGAAGATATGATGAAAAATGCAAGATTTCTATTGAAGATAATTTCATAATGGATTCAAAAGCGGATTTTCCCGGAAGAATGGTGCTTGATGCAATTCATATGCTCAGGTATTCGTTTATAAGATTAGAGGATTATAAACTAGATACTGCTGCAAGAGTATTAATTGGAGAAGGAAAAATACATGTCACTGAGGAGAATAAAGGAGCTATGATAGATGATTATTACAAAAATGACCCTGAGAAATTAGTTGAGTATAATATGAATGATGCTGAATTAGTGCTTAAAATACTTGAAGCAAAAAAAATTATCGAACTCACAATAGAGAGGTCATTATTAACAGGAATGCAATTGGACAGGGTTAAAGCAACAATAGCAAGCCTTGACTCTTTATATCTGAGAAAAGCAAGACAAAGAGGATTTGTGTGTCCATCTGTGTATAATTTCGAGAAAACTGACCAGGCTGTTGGGGGATTTGTAATGACCTCTAAGCCAGGCATATTTGACCAGGTTATTGTGCTGGACTTCAAGAGCATGTATCCTTCTATTATCCAAACTTTCAATATAGACCCTTTTACTCTCTCTGAAAACGGAGAAATAGTGGCTCCAAATGGAGCAAGGTTTTTGCGCGAACGAGGCATACTCCCGGAAATTATCTCGGAGTTATGGGAAGCAAGAGAACAGGCCAAGAAAAGAAAAGATGCTATAGCTTCACAAGCAATAAAAACAACAATGAATGGTTTTTACGGAGCATTAGGCAATCCTACCTGCAGATATCATAATCTTATGCTGAGCAATGCAATAACAGGATTTGGCCAGCATTTCATCAACATGACTGCGAATCTCTTAAGAGAAAAAGGTTATACAGTAATTTATGGAGATACTGATTCTATATTTGTGGACCTTGATGTTAAGACACCTGAAGAAGCAGAGAAAATCGGCTTTGAGCTTCAGGATTGGATAAACAATTATTACAAAGAATACATAAAAAAGAAATACAAGACAGATAGCAAGTTGTTCATTGAATTCGATAAGGTCTATAAAGTTTTCATGATGCCTCAAATAAGAGGTGCAGAGAAAGGAGCAAAAAAAAGATATGCTGGATTGTTATGGGAAAATGGAAAAGAAGAGCTGGATATTGTTGGACTTGAATATGTGCGCACTGATTGGACAATGATGGCAAGACAATTTCAATATCAATTGTTGGACCTTATATTTCACAAAAAAGAATATGAAATATTCATCAGGAAATTTGTAGAAGAGATGAAAAACGGAAATTATGATGATTTGCTTGTTTATAAAAAATCCATTACAAAACCGCTGAATGAATATATAAAAACAACACCTCCTCATGTCAAGGCTGCACGTAAGAAAAAAAATCTTACCTCAAATATAATATCTTATGTTATGACTGTTGATGGACCAGAGCCTGCTGATGATGTCAAGCATAAAATTGATTACCAGCATTACCTTGACAAGCAGATAAGACCAATAGCTGACTCCATACTGCAATTCTTTAACAAGAATCTTGATGATGTGCTGAAACGAGGCAAGCAAAGCACACTAGGAAGTTTCTAGAAACTAATAATTTTATTTTGATTAATTTTATATATATGCTGATTATATTTTCTATTATGATGTATCAACACAGAATGATTAAGGTTCATAAAGGAGGAATAAGTTTTTCAAAAATTGAGATAAAACACTTGCTAATATCTTGGCTTGCTATATCATTCGCATTCACTATTGTGCTGGGCGGATTGAAAAGCAATTTTCTTTTCATCTTTATAACATCTCTTGTAACTGTTGGTAGCGGTTTTTTGTTTCATGAATTGGCCCATAAGTTTGTGGCGCAGAAATATTATTACCACGCAGAATATAGGGCTAATTACAGTATGCTTTTACTGGCTATTATTGTCAGCTTCTTGGGTTTCATATTTGCTGCTCCTGGTGCTGTTATGATTATGGGCCATGTCAATAGAAAGGAATACGGAAAGATAAGTTTAGCAGGACCTGCTACTAATTTTGTGCTTGCCTTGATATTCTTGGCAATAAGCATACTCACCACAGGACTAGTACAGAAAGCAGCTGGTTATGGTTTTATGATAAATGCCTGGGTAGGAGTTTTCAATATGATACCATTTGGTCCATTAGATGGAGCAAAAATCTATAGATGGAGCAAACCTGTGTATTTCTCTGTATTGGCAATAGGTCTTTTGATGGTGTTTTTTAGTTTTTTATAGAATTATTTTTTCTTTAGGCACACGCATTTACCAAAACCATGGTCCTTTGCTTCTTCTAATGTGTCAAAATATAATCTGTTTTCCTTCTTAATTTTTGACGCGAAGAAGCAATTAGATGCGTGTATTTTATTGGATTCTTTTGATGCGATAAAATTTCCTGATTGTTTTGATGACATTTTTTGTTCCTGCACAACATCTTTTTTCTCATTTTCTTTATTCATTGTCTTTCTATATAATTGCTCTTTCCTGAAAAGAAGATTACAGCTTTTGCAAAAATACTTTACTTCCTCATTGCCTTTTACTGTTCCGTTGCATATAGGGCATGCATTCTCAAACTCAACTACTTTCATTTTCATCGTCTATCTTTATTTGAATAGGAGAGTTATCAAGAAGCTTGATTTCTATCTCTCCAAATGCCTTTTCTTGATGAAGGTCTATTTTTCTCATACTAGAAAGATGTAACAATGGTATGAATGTCAATATCTTTTCCTGCTTTGTGTTTCCTGGCACAAGATGGTCAAAAGTCAATCTTGAATTAGAATTAAAATGCACTAAAATCCTATCAAGAAGACTATTAATAAGATTATTAATGTCATATTTTTTTTCTGGCTTCTGAGCTCTTGGAATACTTATTTCTCTCAATATTCTTCTATTTTTTGTAGAGAGAGCAATTTCTAATGCATCCACTAGGTCATAAACAGAAACTTTCCTTTTTCTTGCTTGAGGTGTTCTTGGAATAAGAGGCTGCTGCTCATACTCTATTCCTCTCCTCTTCATCTCTTTTACTTCTTCATCACCTTCATCAAGAATGTCATCTTCAGAAGTCTCTTGTGCAGAAAGGAACATTTTGTCTAGTTCCACCATATCTGATTCAATGAAATGCAATGATTTTAATTTCAATAAAATTGCAGCTGCAAGAATAACTTTACCAGATATCTTAAGGTCCATCTCCTGAGCTTTTCTTACCATCTCAAGGAATTTCTGTGAAAGCTTAGAGATATCAATGTCCCATGGATCCATTTTCTCATCTTTCACTATTTCATATATCATCTGCTGCCATTGAATTTCATCTTCCTTGAAAATTATCTCAAAAAGCTTGTCTTCCATAGCTCAAATTAGTATAGCCAATTTTATAAAGTTTATCAATATCTTTAATCAATATCTTTAAATACTACTGCTCAGTTTTTGGGTTTAAAAGGGCACTACTGGCCGTATTCAGTTTACTGCTAACTGCCGGCTGAATTACGGGCCTGTGGTCTAGTGGTTATGACGTCTCCCTTACACGGAGGAGGTCACCGGTTCGAATCCGGTCAGGCCCAGTACGCAGACAACAGTGAACCCTTACAGATAGCGGAAGAGTGTGCTGAGAACAGAGAACAGAAGATTGGTGTTGCGACAATAGTATAGTGGTTAGTATTCGGCCTTGCCAAGGCTGAGACGCGGGTTCGAATCCCGCTTGTCGCATCCAGAAAAAAGAAATTAAAAAATTCATCAAATTCAACAAAATACCAACAGACAACCTAACAACCTTCAGGTCAACAGTTGTCTGTAGCAGATAACTGATTAAGGGCCTGTGGTCTAGTGGTTATGACATCGCCCTCACATGGCGGAGATCGCCAGTTCGAATCTGGCCAGGCCCAGTGCACTAACAACTGAGGTCTGCTATAGTAGAACAGATGTGTTATGCGCAATAGAATAACGAGGCTGTAGCTTAGCCTGGTGGAGCACCGGTCTTATATGACCGAATCTCTTTCAAAAGCACAAAAAGAGATTTTTGCTCTAAGCAAACCGGGGGTCAGGGGTTCAAATCCCCTCAGCCTCATTCTATTCAACAAAAATTTATTAAACAATCAGCAAAAAAAATCAAAACAGATTGAGTGCCTCGGTAGTGTAGTCCGGCCAATCACTCAGCCCTTTCGAGGCTGAAACCCGGGTTCGAATCCCGGCCGGGGCAATACACAGTATTCAGTTATCAGATATTAGTTGATATAGATTTATTTTTTCAGAGCCAAATGCTACTAAAATTAAAACAAGAACTGAAAAAAGCAGCAGACCCTAAAAAAGCCAAAATTCTCC
>JBBIVF010000031.1:8295-8558 GCA_037439845.1 Candidatus Woesearchaeota archaeon | reverse complement strand
TTTAATTTCTTAATTATTGACTTGATGTCCAACAATTCTTCTTTTCCTGTCTTCATATCTCTTACCTTGAGTTTATTCTGCCTTAATTCCTCTTCTCCAATAAAGATAACATAAGGAATTTTATAGAAATTAGCAAAATCAAGATTTTTTGATATGCCTTTCTTTGCAATGTCAATGTCAGTATTTATTCCTGCATTTCTTAGCTCCTGCGCAATTCTTAATGACTCTTTATATGTGCCAATTGGTATTATGAAAACTTTTGT
>JBBIVF010000031.1:0-8256 GCA_037439845.1 Candidatus Woesearchaeota archaeon | reverse complement strand
ATATTGGCTCTAACCCAAATGATATGCCGACTGCAGGATAGTCTTGCTTGTTCTGCAAATAATTTCCAATCATATTATCATATCTTCCTCCTCCAGCAAGTGATGCTGTTATCTCTGCTGATTTCATATAAACTTCAAAGACATTGCCTGTATAATATGCAAGTCCTCTTGCCAAAGAAGGATCAAAAACCACATTTTTTAGGCCAGATGACTCAATGTAAGAGAAGATTTCTTCAATCTCATTTATGCCTTCACAATCTCCAATCTTTTTCCTGAGAAAATCTATTTTTTCTTTTGTTGTTCCTTTGATGTCTATCATCTCGAACAGATTTTCTATTTGTTCCTGCTTCAGACCTGCATCCCTAAATTCCTTTTCCAGCTCATTCTGGCTTAATTTTTTCATCTTATCTATAATCAAGATAACATCAATTATCTTATCTTCTTTGACATTGCACGACTCAACTATCTTGTTCAGTAATTTTCTGTTATTGACATAGATTATGACATCAATCTGCAGTTCATTGAAAACTGCTTCTGCTATCTCTATGCATTGAAAATCTGCAAGTATATCTTTGGAACCAACAATGTCCACATCGCATTGATAGAATTCTCTATATCTTCCTAATTTAATAGGCCCATCTCTATACACCTTATCTATTGCATATCTCTTGAAAGGCATCTTTAATGTTGGATTCATTCCGATAAATCTTGCAAAAGGTACTGTCAAGTCATATCTTAATGCAAGTTCTCTTCCGCCTTGGTCAGTCAACTTGAATATTTCTTTCAATATCTCTGCTCCGCCTGCATATTTAGATGAGAGCACATCTAATCTTTCAATAATAGGAGTTTCTAAAGGAGCATAGCCAAAGCTTTCGAATATTTTCTTTAGCTTTGATACAATTTCGTCTCTCATCATCTTATCTTCAGGCGGAAAATCACGCATACCTTTTGCCATCTCCAGCTTGAACTTCTCTTTTACTTTACTATTATCGCCTTTCATATTATCACCTTTAAGTCTTAATCTTTAAATAGTTTTTCTTTAATAGTTGTTCAGGGCAGATGGCGGGAGTTGAACCCGCGCCTAAAGATCCACAGTCTTTTGTGCTGCCGTTACACCACATCTGCCATAGTTAAATCTAAGTTATATTCAAGCTATTTATTTTTGAACAATATGCAAATCTTGTAATTTTGTAAAAATCTTGAATCTATTGCAGCATTACAGCTGCATGGAACATTCTTGAATGCCACAGAAAATTCATTTTTTTAGACGATAAACTAACTAAAAGAAAGCTAGTGATGAACTAAACCAACTCTATTAATTTTATTCATATTATTATTCATAGTATATGGATAGTCAAAACAAATATATAAAAGTTTTCATTTTTATTTATGATAGCAGCATATTTATATTTGATGAAAAATAAACTAATATATGGACAATTCTGACTTCATGCCATTAGAGAATAAAATTCGCATAATTAATGAGAGACTTTATCAGAAGGAATCATTCCAAATAAGCATACTCAAGAATAGAATAAAGAAGAGAAGAAAAAATTTCGAAACTATCATTGAATTATTCATAAAGGGATTTTCTGAAAACAGGTTAAGGAGAGCCTCAGACATTGCATGTTGCGAGTTCTGTTTTTGCACTGCTTCCCTGGCAATAAATGATGACTATCTTGACACTAAAGCTCTTGAAGTACAGAAAATATACCCACAATATCCTCCTAATCTTTATTCAAGGATAAAGACAATATCTTCTTTTATTGAAAAACTGAAAGTATATGATGACAGGCAGAAAATAAAACAAGGAAATGAATATTACTATGCTCTTTATTTTCATTCAAAAAAAATTCATAATTTTCTGCAATCAAATGCGAAAGTTATTAGGGGCAATAGTTTGGAGATCTTTAATGAAGTCAGAAAAAATCGAGAAAATGCTGAAAATTATGAAGTCTTCTCTTATCTTCTGCAGATGTACGCCCTACTGAAATTCTATACACCTGAGCAATTGATAAGAGTATATAAGATAGATAAATGGGAATAATCTAGTGTTTATGCTTATATCTTCCTCTTAACTCAACCTGTTCTAATCTTTTAAAGACACGGTCAGCTTCTTTATAATTCTTCTTATATTCTGCCTTTATAATCTCAAAAGCCTTATCAAATACTTTCCAATGCTTGCTCTCTAATGCCTGTTTAAGAAGATGCAAATCCACTGCTTTATCCTCTATTTTCTGTGAGAAGAAAGAAAGCCCAAAATCAATGAGGAATATTTTGTTATCTTTAACAATCATGTTGCTTGTTGTAAGATCACCATGTATCATGTTGTTTTTATGAAGATATGCAATTATTTCTCCTAATTCTCTAGAATATCTCTCATAATCCTTATCAAAGATATGCTTGAGCACTTTACCTTCAATGTAATCCATCTCAATAATCATTTTTTTGTCATCAACTTTTCTTAATGCAGGAGCAGCAATGCCTATTTCTTTGAGTTTTTCTATAAACTTTGCCTCTCTTCGTGTTCTGAATTTCCTTAAAGAAATATCCAATTCTTTTATTCTGTATGATTTAGACTTCCTGTGCTTGATGACTCTGTCTTTCTCTTTGTAGATAATAGCTTCAGCACCATCTCCTATTCTGGTTGGCATAATAAATAAGAATAAGGATTTATTAAAAAAAGTTTGTATTAGTGTTTTATCAGTGTTTTGCTATTACACTGAGATAATTCTCTATTCTTTCAAGTCTTGTCTCTAAATTGTTAAGCCTGTGCTCAAGAGCTTTGTGATGCCAACCTAAAAATCTTACTGATTCATAGGTTTCATTCTTCAATGAATCAAAATCTTCTCTTATTTTTTGAAAAGAAGCAATAACTTTCTGCTTGAACTTTGGATAATTTAGGATATCTAACATTTTTTCACCTGTAATGCTTATAATGTTTCTTATGAATAAGATATTTTGAGTGAATACTCTTTGCTTTTTCTGATATTGATAATTCATTCTCATTCAGAAGCTTTTCTATATTCTCTATTGTTTTTTGAAGTTTCTGATATTGAAGTCTGCAATGAAATGATACAGGATATGCTTTGGCATAATCCAACTGTTTTTCATATTCATCTGGATCAAAATGCTCTAAAATCTCTTTTTCCAACTCTTCTTTGCTCCAATGCATTATACTTGCCTCCTTTTGTCTTTATGCAGTGGAAATTTGCTCTCTTTATAAAGTTTATGGTTGTAGTTACTTCTAAGTGATTAATTTAATTATTTTCAATAAAGAAAAAATTAACCTAGATAACTAAGTTGTTTTTTCTGCGCAAGCTCTTCAGCGATTTTACCCTGATTAATCAAGGTTTTGAGCTTTGTTTCCATTTGTTCAGCCTGTTTGACTAATGGTTTATAATCTACTTCTAAACCAAGGTATTTATCTAATGTCTCTATGATTTTTGAGGATGCTTTTGAATCTGGCATCTGGCTTTGTGCTTCAGCAAAAATGGATGTTATTGGTATTGAACTTTCTGTTACCAGCAAAGAAGCAGTAACACCCATTATTATGCCTTCAGTTAATTTTTTGACGCCTGCTTTCTCTAGCTTTTCTTCATTCTCCTTGTGGGTTGCAAAATAATAAGCACTTGGATGCTCCACAGGCTGTAAGCTTCCAACACCTTCAAGACATATAATTTCTGTTGCCTTTAACTCCATAGCAACTTCTACCAATGTTTTTGCTAATTTCCATTCCATGAATTTTGAGCCAATAATAACGTGGAATATCACGAGATTGTATTTCTTGTTATAGAATATACCCATTGGCTTGACTAATTTACCTTGATGTATTGCGAGCATAGGCTGCATCTCCTCGCTCCAGATGTTTCCAATAGGCTCTACCTGAAGATGATCAAGCAAGAATTCAGATGATATTGTACCAACAAGACCAAAACCCGGAAAACCAATAATGATTTTTGGTGATTTGGGTTTTTTTGAGAGTTTAATATGCATTTAACACACCTCTTTTTTCTTATACTTTGTTTTATCTATTACTAATTAGGTCTATTTATTATTTTTTATATCTATATATAAAATTTTCTCATTTAAAATAGCGGTTAGCATATTATCACAAAAAACTGCTAATTATCTATTTTTTCATCAAAAAGTTTAAATACAGAACTGATAAAGAAAAAAAAATGCCAGAAGACAATCAAGAAAATACACAGCCTCAGATGAGTGAAAGTGATATAATAAAAGAGAGATTCAAGAAATTAGACCTGTTAAAAGCAAAAGGAATAAATCCATATCCCTACAAATTCTCTAAGCAGCATAATTGCCGAGATATCATACAAAAATATTCTTTTTTGGAGAAAGAGCAGCAAACTAACTACAAAGTTTCCATTGCAGGCAGGATAATTGCCATGCGAAGAATGGGCAAAGCTACATTCATGCATATCTTAGATGAAACTGGAAAATTACAGGTTTATACAAGAGAAGATTCAGTGAAAAATTACGACGACCTCAAACTCTATGACATAGGCGATTGGATAGGAGTAAAAGGATATATATTCAAGACTAAAACAGGAGAACTTACTGTTTTTGTTGAAGAAATGGAGTTATTAAGCAAATCATTGAAACCCCTGCCAGAAAAATTCCACGGCCTTCATAATATAGAAACAAGATACAGAAAAAGATATCTTGATCTTATTGCCAACCCAGAAGTCAGGGAGGTGTTCAGAAAAAGGAGTTTGATAATTGAAGCAATAAGGGAATTTATGAAAAAACAGGGATTTATGGAAGTTGAAACTCCTCTGCTCCAGCCAATATATGGAGGAGGAAATGCAAAACCTTTTGTGACTCATATTAATGCATACAACCAAGATATATATCTTTCAATATCACCTGAATTATATCTGAAAAGATTGCTTGTAGGAGGATTTGAAAAAATTTACACTATTTGCAAGAATTTCAGGAATGAAGGTGTAGATAAAATGCATAATCCTGAATTCACACAGATAGAATGCTATGCTGCATATTGGGATTACGAAGATATTATGAAATTGACAGAAGAAATGGTGGAGTATTGCTGTATGAAGGTTAATGGAACAACTAAAGTAAAGCATGGCGACATCACAATTGATTTCAAGGCTCCTTGGAAAAGGCTGACAATGAAAGCAGCATTAAAAAATTATGCAAATATTGATGTTGATAAGCTCTCTGATGAAGAGATGAACGAGCTAAGGATAAAGTACAACCTTGATATTGCAGGAGAGGTGACCCGAGGGAAAATTATGCAAGCATTGTTTGAGGAATTGTGCGAAGCGCATCTTCAAGATCCTGTTCATATTCTAGACCATCCAGAAGAATCAACTCCTCTTTGCAAAAGAAAGAGAAATGGAGAGCAAGGCATCATTGAAAGGTTTGAATCCTATGTGCTTGGCCATGAGTTATGCAATGCGTATTCAGAACTGAATGACCCTATAAGGCAAAGAATACTTCTTGAGCAGCAGGCTGCTGAATTGCGGGCAGGTTCTGAAGAAGCTCATCCAATGGATGAGGATTTTGTTGAAGCAATAGAATATGGCATGCCTCCTTGCGGAGGACTAGGATTAGGGATAGATAGGTTGGTGATATATCTGACTGGCGTTGATACTATAAGAGATGTATTATTTTTTCCATTCATGAGACCTAATCAATAGATTCCAATAACTTCTAAGAAATCTTATTTTACTTCGCATTTCAATGTCTCATAATTGCACTCAAATCCTTCTGAGCACTCTCCACAATACTGAGTGTTGCCACAATCATCCTTAAACATCCCACAGGAATAACTAAGAGAATAGCAGGTCTGTGAAGGTATGCAAGGAGATGGTTCCACTATTAAATTTATTTGATCATTGCAATTATATATCTCCAGTGATATATTAAGGAAATGGCTAAGAAGCAGGAAATTGTTATTTGTGATATTCAACATAAATTCATAATAAACATAACGAGAATATGGAATAGCATAGCTCCATATTAAAACAGTCTTATTATTTTTTTGAATTTCTTTATGATCTAGATAATCTATCAAATTATAATAATTAGAATCAAGAATTATCAAGTCTGGACGAAGGTAGTCGAAGTGGGAGGCAGTAGAAGTATATCTCTGCCAATTTATAGTTCCACTAGTTAAGTTTCTACCTTCAAGTATCATTAATGTTCCATTCCTATGTCTTCCAAAAAGTATTAATTCATCATTACTTAAACCTACTAAATAATAAGTTGAATTAGCTAAAATTGAAGTCAAATTACACAAAATATTCAAATTTGAATCAAGTTTGATGACAAGACCAAAAACGTCCGTAGGAGAAGACGGATTACTAAGAGTAGATCCCACAAGTATCGTATTTCCACTGAGATCTTGTTTTTCGTCATAAATTTGTGGGTAATAATAACCAGGCGCAATTGTCTTATTCAAGAGAAAATCCCCATTTTCATTTATCTTGACCAACTTTAACAAGTTGTTACTACCACTAGGCCTATATATATTCAGATAGCCATCAAAAAGTTTCAATAAATAAGGACTCTCGGAGGAGGAAGCATCTGGTATGATTTTTGACCAAATAGGATCTCCATTTTTTGTTACTTTAATATTTCTTACGTACCTATCAGAATAATTCACATATGAAAATATATATCCATTATTTGCTTCAACAATTTTACCGTCTATTGTGTTGTTCTGTATTCTTTTTTGCCATATTAAACTCAAGTTCTGTGCGAATTTACCATAAATAGTATAATCAACATAATTTTCTAGTTCTACTCTACAATCTCCAAGAAAAACAAAATTACCCTCAGAGTCTTGAATAATATCGTCAATGAAAAGAAAATCACATCCAAATAATGAGACTGGGAAAAAATTTGATTTGACCAATGTACATTTTTCTCCAGAACAACTCGAGTCTGCGCCATTGCAGTCTTCATCAATGCCATTTTCGCAGATTTCAGTTGCTCCTGGATGTATTGAGGCGTTGTTATCATTGCAGTCAAATATTGTTCCACAATTTGAAGCTGAAATATTAAACCCGTCTGAGTCTGCATCTGTGCAAGTCGGTGTAATACACTGTGAAGTGTTGAATAGACAATTAGAACAAGTTAAAGTGCCTCCTGAGAAACCTAATGAAATGCAACTCTGTCCATTTAAATTAGTTCCATCGCAATCCTCTCCACTATTTACTACTCCGTCACCACATACACCACAGAAAAGTCCTTCATCAACAAGCCCATCACAATCATCATCTTTCGCATTACAAACTTCAGGACTTGCATTTGAAATGTTGCATATAGCACATATTTCGCATTCGTCCTGCACATTGTCGCAGTCGTTGTCTTTCCAATCACACCACTCAATATTGCTAGGGAATATATCATCATCAGTGTCATTGCAATCATTTCCTCCGCACTGAGCAGAACTAGAGTTATAGCCGTCATTATCGAAATCGCAATCAAGGCAGCCTGTTCCATTGACGCATATTGTACCTCCTGTGCAAATTTGAATTGTGGTTTTATTACAACCTCCTACATCTCCACAAAGCTGGAGGGTATAGTTGTTTAGACATATAAGATTGTCTGTTGCAGGAGTGCAGTTATTTTGGCAAGGAGTTACACAAGTTCCATTATAGCAAACCATTCCAGCAGCGCAGTTTTGAGGATTGCTCCATTCATAGCAGGTATCAGCATCATAGTTGCCGCAAGTTTGATTTGCAGTAGAGTTATAGCATTTTTTTTGACCTAAGGAACATTCATTTGTACAAGAACAATCAGGATCATTTCCATCTGTTAAGCCGTCGCAGTCATTATCTTTACCATCAGTACAATAGTTTGTTTTATTCTCTGTGGAGCAATTTGTATTGCTTGTAAGATTGCAGGAATTATATCCAGAGGCAACAGTTCTTAAGCAGTAAGTGTAATTCTCATCATTATTATCGCAATTATTATAGTAGTAACAGGTAACGCAAGACGCATTTGCTGGACCATCATAATCAGGATCATGACAAACTTGACCTTGAGGACAATCTTGACAACTATTATAAGCATAACATCCATTAGAAGTTTGATTACATACAGTTAATTTATATATACCACATGCTCCAAAACCACTTATGCATGTTTTTTGTCCGTATGAACACTCATTATCACATACACATTCAATAATTTTATAATTACAAGTTGGATGAGTAGTTATCTCGCAATGTGTGTACTGCGGACAGTCTGCAGTACGAATAC
>JBBIVF010000030.1:0-9509 GCA_037439845.1 Candidatus Woesearchaeota archaeon | reverse complement strand
AGATCATAAATAAGCTATTGAATAAAAAAATTATAACTGCATTTTCTGTCAGATTGTTGCAGGAAAAATAGAAGCATTAAAAGTATATGAAGATGATAAAATCATGGCTGTGCTTGATATAAATCCTGCAAACAAAGGTCATGTTCTTGTCTTGCCTAAAGAGCATTATCCTTTGGCTGTTTTGATACCAACAAAAGAATTTGATTATTTTATTAGAAAATGCAAGGATATCTGCGAATGCACAAAAAAAGCTATGGTTAATTTTGGTTACACTTTTTTTATTGCCAATGGTTATGTGGCAGGCCAGCAAAGCAGCCATTTTCTTGCTCACATTGTGCCTAGTGATGCGTGTCCTTCTAATTTTCAGATTCCAAAAGGAAGAGTTGATAAGAAAGAACTCGAGAAGAATGTTGCTGTTATAAGACAGAATCTTACAGGAATGATGAACAATGCATTTGAGCAGCTTGGAAAGAAAGTAAAAATATCTGATTCCAAAATCCTAGAGATAATAGAAATGAATCCAAATATTAAAACAGCCATATTGAAGAATACAGAAGCGTTCAAGAAAATTATTCCTACAAATCCGCAACTAGAGAAATTGTTTGCAGGTGTTGATATTGATAAATTAAAAGAGAAATTAGAGAAAATATCAAAAAACAAAAATACTGAAAATAAAAACCATAATGAGAAGCAGCAAGAGATGGTTGTTTTTGAAGATGAAGATATCATCGCTATTCTCGGCGATGGAAATGAAGGCCATGTTATAGTGAAAGCAGTCAAGGATGTGAAGTCAAGCGAAGATTTAAGTTCTGATATTTTTGCTGAGATGGGTTTTGCATCGCTTTATTCTTCTATGATTCTTTTTCAGCTGATGAAAGCAGATGGCACTAACATCATATTGAATGATTATGGCAAAGGAATAGAGTTTAATATCTTTTCAAGAAAGGAAAATGATGGCCTGAATTTCCTTTGGATACCTCAACAATTGTCTAAAACAGAGCTAAAAAAGATAGCAGATCAGATCAAGGACAAATGCGACATGATTGGTATTGTAATGCCTGAAAAGAAGATAGTTGATTTGGATACAGAACCCGAGAAAATTGAGAATAATTACAGAATAAAGTCATTAAAAAGAAAGCCTTAGTCACTGGACTTTCTTAAGAAACTTTTAAAAATAAAAAGCGTATTTTAATCTTATGGACATTCTAAAAGAGTATGAAATTCAGGCAGTGAGTGATGATGAACTAGTAAACATTGCCCTGGACACAATGAGATTGGGAAAACAAGCTTTAATATTTGTGAATTCAAAAGCCAGTGCAGAAAAATCCGCTGAAGATATAGCAAGGAAAATAAAAACAGAGGACAATTCTTGTGATGAATTAGCTGAAAGCGTGCTTAAGGTCTTGTCCTCTCCAACAAAACAATGCAAACGTCTTAGTTTGGTTTTAAAAAAAGGAATTTCTTTTCATCACGCAGGTTTGCATGCAAAGCAGAGAGAAATAGTAGAAGATAATTTCAGGAAAGGAAAAATCAGAATCATCTGCGCAACTCCGACTCTGGCAATGGGAATTGACATGCCTGCATATAGAACAATAATAAGGGATTTGCACAGGTATGGAGGCCCATGGGGAATGTCTTTGATACCTGTACTTGAGTATCATCAAATGGCTGGTCGTGCTGGAAGGCCAGGAAAAGAAGATTATGGAGAAGCAATAATTATAGCAAAAAAGAAAGCAGAGATAAAGAAATTCGCTGACCAATACATCTTTGGAGAGCCAGAAAATATCTACTCAAAGCTGGCAGTTGAGCCTGTCCTAAGAACATATATCTTGAGTCTTGTGGCCGGAGATTTTGTCTGCACGAAGAAAGAATTGTTTGATTTTTTTGAGAAAACATTTTATGCGCATCAATACAAAGACATTAATAAGATACACAAGATATTAGAACGAATGCTAAGGTTATTGCAAGAATGGGAATTCATTGTCATGCCTGAAGAAGATAATATGTTCTCAAGTGCGGACGAATATTCAAATGATTCTCTGAAAGCAACTTTCATAGGCAAGAGAGTGGCCCAGTTATACATAGACCCTTACACAGCGCATTCTTTAATCAATGGAATGAAAAGAGCTCTCACTAAAAAAATAAATGAGTTCTCATTTATACAATTAATATCATATACACTTGAATTAAGGCCATTGCTAAGAACAAAAGCATCAGAATATGATGATATGATGGATATCCTGAACAAGAGATCTTCTGAGCTTATAACATTTGAGCCTAATGAGTATGAGCCAGATTTCGAGAATTTTGTTGATTCTATAAAAACTGCTCTTTTTTTTGAGGAGTGGATAGAAGAAAAAGATGAAGAGTATTTGCTGGAGAAATATAATATTAGGCCAGGTGAGATAAATGCCAAGTTGGATACAGCAGATTGGCTGTTATATTCCTGCCAGGAATTGGCGAGAGTAATGAAATTCAATTCTTTGCTTTCTCCTTTGATAAAGCTAAGAATAAGGTTGAAGTATGGTGTCAAAGAGGAGTTATTGCCTCTTTTGAGATTGAAGAATATAGGCAAAGTCAGAGCAAGAAAGATGTTCACTAATGGCATAAAAAATATTGGAGATGTAAAATCTGTTGACTTGAACAAGTTAATATCTTTACTTGGCAAAGCAATTGCAGAAGATGTCAAGAAGCAGGTTAGTGGAGAGATAAAAGAAGCACAAGACCAGCTTAAATTATATGACTCAGAGTTATATGATTCAGATAAGAAATAAGTGTATAGATAAATGATATAAAAAAGTATATAGATTATAATAATTATAATAAATTATATAATCCATGACTATCGTGTGAATATCTCAGATACAGACCTTTCGTAATGTATTCTGTTTATCACTTGTGCAAGCATTGGCGCCAATGATTTTTCCTTAATGTATTCTAACTCCCTGAATTCTTTTTTCAATGGTATGGAATCTGTTATTAATACATATTCAAGACCATATTTTTCTCTGGCAAGATTCAAATTTCTTATGCCTTCAGGTTCGCCCATAAAATGAGATATTCCTGCATAGATTTTTTTTATGCCTTTAGAATTTAGCTCTTTTAGTCCTTGGATAAAAGTATTTCCTGTTGACATTATGTCATCAAACATCAATGCTATTTCTATACCTTCGAAATCTCCAACTGAGATAATCTTCTCTATTTTATCCTTGTCTTTTATGCTTCTTGCTTTTGCATTGACTCCAAAAGGAAGGTTCATCATACCTGCTATTATCGTAGCGAATTTCGCGCTACCGGCATCCATTGATTGCACTATTACATCTTTTCTATCCTTAAACTCTTTGAATTCATCCACGAAAAAATAAAACGGGTCTATAGCCCAAACTCTCATGCCTGAAAAATATCCTTTTAATTGTCTTGAGTGGCCATGAAAGTATATCATTGCATCTGCTCCTGCTGTCTTGAATGTATCTGCGACGAACCTTGCTGAGATTGGCTCTCTTTTGAACACTGTTGTGACATCGCCTCTTGAATATGGCCAATAAGGAATTATTAAAGTAATATGTTTTGCTCCATTCTCTTTCAGTGCTCTAATAGTGAGAAATAATTCCATATAATTATCATTAAGTGATCTTGTCTCATCAAGTTTTTTTATTTCTTCTTTTATTTTTTCAAAATTATTAAGCTGAAGCATCTCAGACATTTTTGATGTTATTTCAAGAGTTGGATCCTTCAAGCAAGCAACAAGGAAAACATCTGAATCAGCAACATTTTCCTCTAATGTTGGTTTGACTTCCTTATCATAGAAATTTTCAATAAGAAAATTCGCTTTTTTAATGAAATTGCGTGACCCTTTATTTTCAAGTTGTTTATTATATTCTTCTATTATTTTATTGGCAAGATAAGAACCAGACCTTATTGACCCTATTTTCAAGAAACCTCTGCTAGACCAAAAATTATGAGTAAGATGTGCATTATATTCCCGTTGTGTAATGAAATCAGCCATAATTTCTAAGAATTTGTCTTCTATTTATAGATTTAGCAACCTTATTCACTACCTTTTAATAACCAGGTAATTCCTAAACATTGCTGAAATCAAAGAAAACATTTAAAAATGGTTGTTTAATTTTTTAAGCTTTATGGCAGAATATGATGATAGCTCTGATGCTGAATATGACCTTTTAGTACTCGGAGGAGGGCCTGCAGGAGTAA
This sequence comes from Candidatus Woesearchaeota archaeon, assembly GCA_037439845.1. Taxonomy (GTDB): domain Archaea; phylum Nanobdellota; class Nanobdellia; order Woesearchaeales; family JBBIVF01; genus JBBIVF01. The sequence continues at coordinate 5,297 of JBBIVF010000030.1, read as the reverse complement.
CAGCAGCAATTTATGCAAAAAGATACAATCTAAATGTGGCTCTCATTACCTTAGAAATAGGAGGATTGATTAATGAGGCATCTGACGTAGATAACTGGCCTGGCTTTGTCAAGATGAAAGGACCAGAAATATGCGAGAAATTGAGAGAGCATCTTGAATATCTTAATGTTAAAGTAATATTAGAGAATGTCATTGGATTGAAAAAAGAGAAATCTAATTTCAAGGTAATAACTGACAATCGAGACTATATTTCAAAAGCAATAATATTTGCTGTGGGAAACAAACACAGGAAACTCGAGCTTCCTGAAATCTCAAGATTTGAAGGAAGAGGAGTGTCATATTGTGCGACCTGCGACGGGCCATTTTTTAAGAACAAAAAGGTCGGAGTTGTGGGAGGAGGCAATTCTGCAGGAAGAGCAGTACAATTGCTGCTGCAGCAAGCATCCAAAGTATATCTTATACACAGGGGTACAAAAAACGAGTTGAAAATGGATCCTGTGTTGAGAGATGAGATATTCTCAAACAAGAAGTTGGAGTTCATAGAAAATTCCAATGTGAAACAACTCATAGGAGAAAAGGGATTGAAAGAGATAATATTAGATAATGGAAAAACAATCGAGATGGAAGGTCTATTTATAGAAATAGGATTAATTCCACAAACAGAGCTTGCTAAAGGTATTGGAGTAAAGCTTGATTCATACAATCATATTGTGGTGGATGAAGAGATGAAGACCAATGTTCAGGGATTTTTTGCTGCAGGTGATGTCACTGATAAGAATGCGATCCTTAGGCAGGCAGTAACTGCCTCTGCACAAGGCGCGATTGCAGCTCAATCTGCTTTCAATTACCTCAAGAAAAGGTGATAAAATTGACAGGAAATTTACATAAAAACCAAAGAGTAGCTGTCTTTGTCGATGTTCAGAATTTATATTATTCTGCAAAGCATCTATATAAGGCGAGGTTAAATTTTGAAACAATATTGAAAAATGCCCTCCGCGAGAGGCAGCTTGTCAGGGCATTCGCATATGTAGTAAAAGCTGACTTTGATTATGAGAAACATTTCTTCGAAATGCTTGAGAGGATAGGATTTGAAGTTAGAGTAAAAGAGCTTCAGATTTTTTATGGGGGTAACAAAAAAGGAGACTGGGACGTAGGGCTTTCAATGGATATGGTAAGAATGGCAGACAAGGTTGATACATGCGTGCTTGTCTCAGGAGATGGAGATTATAAAGACTTGCTTGAATTTGTTCAGGCAAGAGGATGTCGAGCAGAAGTCATGGCATTTGGAAGGAGCGCATCCATCAAATTAAAGGAAACTGCTGATATGTTTTGGGACATGGACATAAATTATAGAATATATATTCAACCAGAGCCCAAGAAATTCTTCAGAGAGAATGTGGCTTCGCATTTCCAAAAACCAGCACAATCCCAGCAATTGCCCATACTGAATCTAAATGAAAAAAAAGAGATTGCTCTTCCAGAACAAAAAGAGGAGTTGAAGCCTGTTATTGCTGAGGAAATCAAAACAGAGCAGGAAGAAACACTGCATAAGGAAGAGAAAAAATCAGTGAAGAAAAAAGAAAAAGAAGAGAAAAAAGATAAAAAAACTCCAAAAAAGAAAAGTCTCGTTAAATCAATATTCAAAAAAAAAAGGTGAGTGAAATGGTGAAAATCATAAATGCAGATGAATTCAAGACAGAAATAAGCAAAGATACTCCTACAGTAGTGGATTTCTTTGCAGACTGGTGCGGCCCTTGTAGAATGATGGCCCCTGTTTTCGAGGAATTGTCAAAAGAAATGGCAGGAAAGGTGAATTTTGTCAAGGTAGATACAGAAGCAGACCCTGAGATTGCCCAGGATTATGAGATCAGAGGCATACCTACGTTGATAATTTTTAAGAAAGGAGAAGAGATTACTAGGCTTGTTGGATTCAGGGATAAGCAGAGGTTAAAAGCAGACATAGAGGCAGCACTGAGATAGGTGATTATTATGGCAAAAGGAAAAATTAAGATGAAGAAAAAAGATCTTACAAAAATAGTTATGGGAATAATAGTTCTATTGATTTTAGCAGTAGTAGTGCTTTTTCTTTCAGGAAAAAAAGAAGAAAGTAATGATGAACTCGATCAACTAGCAAAATGCTTGACATCAAATGGAGCAAAGATGTTTGGTGCTTCATGGTGCGGGCATTGCAATAATCAAAAGAAAATGTTTGGTGAAAGCTGGAAGTATGTGAATTATGTTGAGTGCTCTTTAGCAGATGGATCTCAATCAAAAGAGTGTGAAGAAGCAGGCATTGAAGCTTATCCAACATGGATAATAAACGGTCATCACTATCTTGGAGAACAGTCCTTAGAAGATCTCAGGCAGCTTTCTGGTTGCGTGTAAATTTTTATTTTATGGTCAAATTTTTTTAATTTTCATCTGATATTATTTTTCATCTCACATTTTTTTCATCTCATATTATATTTTCTACTATGATTTTTTAATATACTTATTAGTACATAATATACTTATTAGTATACTAAGGCCATAAAATATATAAATACAACTAGTCAAAAAAGTATATTAAACGGGTTTAGGGGGTAAAATTATATGAAAAAAGAGCATCTAAAAAGTATAAGCCTCATAGCAGACGAGCTACTAACAAGAGGCATGGCAAAAACAATGCACGAAGCAGAAGAAATTGCAAAAAAGTGGGTAATTGATTCAGAAAGCGAAGTGTATTTCAGTTAATAAATTTCAGTTAATAATAGAGCTAATATGTGGAAGAAGATATTGTTGGTAATAGCACTTGCATTATTGTTTTTTTTTGTGATAAAAACATATGTCAATTCTCAATCAGGCATTAAATCTGCCTTGATGTTCACAGAAGTGCATCCACAAAGATATTTGGTGAGAGGAGATTCTCTTAATGTAGTGTTTGAGTTCGCCAATATGCTTGACAAAGAGGTTTCTCATGAATTTATAATAAGGTTTTCTGCAATTAAAGATGGACAATCTGTTGACCATGTGCTTGATAATATGCAATTAAAAGCAGGACCTAAAGAAAAAGTAAAATTCTCAAAATATTATCCCGTAGATTTTGATTTCGATGAAGGTATTATATTCATTGAGGACCTTGATTCAAAGCAGTATCTCAGCTTTAAGCTCAAAAATGTAAATAAGTATATTGCTTATCAAGGTTATGGACAGGGTAATCTTGACTGTGTTCCATATATTAATGAGACCAGAAATAAAGGTTTTGTAATATACGCTCATGGAACAGAAGCAGAAGGCTATCCTATCTTGCAAGTGTGGATAGATGGATCCTTGCATAAGGAATTTTATCTTGATTCAGAAACAAAGAGTTTTGCGATTGATGTTCCTGATGATGAAAATCCAGAGCACATTATAGATTTGATGTACATAAATGATAAGGAAATAGCAGGAAAAGACAGAAATCTCATCATAGACAAGATTGTGTTTGGCGAAAAAACAATAAATAATTTTTTAGTAGATGAAGGAAAATTAGAGAATGCAATTGACTGCGAGGATATTTTTTATGGGAATGAACTCACAAGAGAAGGTTCAATAAGGTTTATAATCGCATAAAAGGATTGTTTTCAGCGCTATATGGATTCTGACGTGTTATTTGAATAGATGCTGGGCTCACTCCATATGTATCTTTAGGTGTTCTCGAAAGCGTTAAGTATTCTTGTATTTTTTTTGTAATCTCTTCTGGATTATCTATAAACTCAAAGAAAATATTATCTTTGCTCAATCCTGTCAAACCTAAATTCAATTGACCAAAATTGAGCATTTTGCTTAAAAACTTCTTTTGGGAGTACGAAACAGAAACAAGATTTGAGTATGATATTGTCCTCTCTTTGAGTTTGGTTGTTTCAATACTTATTTCACTTACTTTGATCCTAGACATATTCATAATTATGTTGTATGTTAGATATATAAATGCAATTATTACGAATAAATTCAATAAAGTTGAATATATGTGCGTGGATACTGCTCTAGCGCCCAATATTATGAAAACTTCATCAAATATTTCAAATCCAACAATTAAATCAATCATGATGAAAAAGCCAAAAAAAATCAGTCCGAAAAGAATTAGCTGGATAATATAATAAATGAGAACCTTGAAAAGGTTCGGTTTTATCTCTACTTCTGTCATTATTTATTTCTAATAATTTGATTTTATATATATTTTGTGTTTAAAAACTTAAAAACTAAAAATTTATATATAAAATGGCTAAATGAATTTGTATATGTTCAAAACTAAAATCATTGAGTTTCTGGAGAATAATGGTGTTAGTCGCGAAGATGCAGAAGCGTTATTAGAAGTGCCCAAGGATACTAAATTAGGCAACCTCGCTTTTCCCTGTTTCCAGCTCTCCAAGGCAATGAAAAAAAACCCTGCTGAGATAGCAAAAGATTTGGAGCAGAAGTTTAGTCAAGACTTCAAGTATAGGGAAGTTATTAGAGATGCTAAAGCAATAGGGCCTTACCTCAATTTCTTCTTCAATGAGCAGGGATTTGCTGAAAATGTGCTGAAAGAAATCTTGAGACTCAAAGAAAAATATGGCCATAATAATTCAGGCAAGTGTAAAGTAGTGCTTGTAGAATATGCAGGACCTAATACAAACAAAGCTCTTCACCTAGGGCATTTTAGAAACATGTGTATTGGTCTGAGCACAGTCAATATTTTGAAAGCAAACGGGTATAGAGTACATCCTGTGAATATAGTAAATGATAGAGGAGTGCATATCTGCAAATCAATGCTAGCTTATCAGAAACTGGGAAATAGAGCAACTCCTGAAAGCATGAATATGAAGCCAGACCATTTTGTAGGGCATTGGTATGTCGAGTATGGAAGATTAGAGAAAGAGAATCCTGAAATCGAAAAAGAGCTTCAAGAGATGCTTGTCAAGTGGGAGAATAATGACCCTGAAATCAGAAAATTGTGGAAAACAATGAATTCATGGTGCTATGAAGGCTTTAATGAGACATATAAGAAATTTAATGTGAAGTTCGATAAGGAGTACTATGAATCAGAGATTTATGAAAAAGGTAAGAATATTGTTTTGGAAGGATTGAAAAAAGGCATATTTTCAAAGGATGATAATGGAAATATAGTTGTTGATTTAGAGAAAGAAGGATTAGGCAAGAAAGTATTGTTGAGAAACAATGGAACAACAGTATATATAACTCAAGACATTTATCTTGCAAAAAAAAGATATGATGATTTCAAGTTTGACAAATGCATATATGTTGTTGGTAATGAGCAGATATATCATTTCAAGGTG
>JBBIVF010000029.1:0-9958 GCA_037439845.1 Candidatus Woesearchaeota archaeon | reverse complement strand
TTTTGGCAATCGTAATTTCACCTTTTCTAGGATTTTATACATTAAAAAATCTAATGCGAGAGGATTTGGTGATTCAACTTGACCCTATGCAAAAATCAATAAATCTTTTTGAAGGGCAGAGCGAGAACATAACTTTCAATATCAGTGTGTTGCCAAAAACGTTCTGCAAATCGTATTGCACATATGTTTTTGAGGATAAATCTAAACTAAAGATAATTGACAATTACTCCTTTCAAACAAAGCAAAAAATGAATTTTCTGAAAGAATATGCTCTTACAGCGCCAGATGTCGGTGAAGGGCAAAATATTTTCATATTCGGCATTGAGTGCTCAAACATAAAAAAGGCGCTTTGCCTTTTTCCTGAAGAGCCTAAAAAAAGCGTTTCTGTAGTGACATTGAACTATAAGTATTCTGAAAAAATGGAAGAATTAGCAAAAAAGTCAAGAACACAGCTAAAAGATTATTTCTCAATGCAACTTGATAAAGAGTACCAGATAGCGAGATTAATTGAGATATATAAAATACTTCCTGTATATGTTAAAATTAATGTAGATAACAACACCTTATATCTGAACAGCTTGAAACAGCAGATATTGAATGAAAGCCAGTATCTGAATGAACTCTGGAGTAAAGAGGACTATTTGTCTTTAAGGAGATATCTTGACAATTATACTGACAATATTTCTCCGATACTGGTAGAGTTTAATTCAGAACTCAAGGAAAAAACAGAACAAGCAAATTCCATCATCAATGACCTTATCTTGTTGCAAAAAAATCTTTCAAAGCAAATATTCGTCTCAAAGGCAGATTATGAATATTACGATGAAGAAGTACGCAATTACACAATGAAGTTAGGAGACGATTTCATTATGGCCTCAACACTCTTCTCTAATGGAGTTTTTAGTGATTATGAAGAGATGCACAATACCTTGGAAATTTTGAGGGATAAGATTTCATTCAGCAATTTTTTGATTAACTTAGGAAGAGCTAAAATTTTCAATGAACTCAACAAAGCAGCTTTTTTGATCTCTCACAGCAAATGCGAAAATATTAGCGAATGCGAAGTTATTGAGAGAGAAGAGTATAATGAGATAGATTATGGATATACTGGAATGTGTCAAGCCTGCAGAATGATAGAAAACAATTCAATTACAATAACTAACACTTCTATTATTTCATTAGCCGAAGAAAACGCTATATTAGCCCAACAAATAAATTCTAGGATAAATTCATTGAATACTATTATTAATGAAATTAACTCTAACTATCATGGAATAAATTACAATTATTTGCTTCTTTATGATTATTTGCCTGAGTATAAGAAGGAGAAAAAGAATGAGATATGTATAGCTTTGATTGATTACCTTAACTCTCAGTCAGATATTATGTTAAAATCACTACTCCTAAAAGAAATCGAGCAATGCCTCCAGGCCTATGCATATGAATATAACGGAACAATACCATATCTTAATTTACTTTTAATTTCTAATGAAACTGCAACAGAAATATCTATATCCACAGCAAAAGAAGAATGCAGAAAAAATTTCCTCCATTACTGTACAGAAGACAAGACAATGGACAAGGAATTCAATAATGAATTTGATAATCTTTCGTTAGCGCCTATCAACTATTCTAATTTCACCTTTAAATTCTATTCTGACCTAAATCTTTCTATTGAAGAACATTTGCCGACTTGCTGTGTTTTCGGCGTGTGCAGACCTTGTTGTATTAATGAAAGCTGCAAAAATGACTCTTTTTCTTATCCTGTTGTTTTTGTGCACGGACATTCGTCTAGTATAGAAAATTCACCCTCTTATTCTATGCATATCTTTGATAGAATACAGGAAATGTTGGATAATGAAGGTTATATCAATGGAGGCATCATTCTGCCTAATTTCAAGAAATCTGATTTCATAGAAGGAGACTTGGGCTATTCAGGGCATCCTGTTACTCTAAAGGTAACTTATTATTATGATGTTTATGACAATGAGGGAGAGTTGATAAATATTCCTTCAAAATCTGAGCATATTGATGTTTATGCAAAAAGATTGAATGACCTTATTGAATTAGTTAAATACAGGACAGGCAGAAATAAGGTTATAATAATTGCACATTCTATGGGAGGATTGGTTGCCAGAAAATATCTTCAGGATTTTGGTGAAGAATCCGTATACAAATTATTGATGATAGGTACGCCTAACTCAGGAATATCAGGAAGTATAGAAGCTTTATGCGGTATCTTGGGTGAAGAAAAGGAATGTTCTGATATGACTTATGGCTCTTTTTTCTTAAAAAGCCTCAGCCAGTTTAGGCCCAAACAAACAAAATTTTTCACTATTGCAGGAACAGGCTGTATGATGGGAAATCAAGAAGGAGATGGAATTGTTCTAAAAGACAGGGTTCCATTAAGTTATGCTGCAAATTTCGTTATTAATGGAAATTGTACCTCACTTGAAAAACTCCACACAAGTATGATGAACCCAGATAAATATCCCAAGGTATATGAATTAATCAAAAAAATAATTAAAGAATAATAATATAATAAAGAATTAATATAATAATAAAGAATAATAAATAATAATAAGTAAAGAATAAGAGAATTTTAGCTTATTATATATTTAGCTTCTTATATTGATACTCTCGTGCATCCACTTGTCTATTTCATACAATTTTTTCTTATACAATTTAATTTCAACCAAAAGCCTCTCAACAACAGCTGTTCTGAAATCATAAAACTTTAAGCAACTATATTCATGTTGATGATTCTTTTTGCAATATAATCTCATTGCGTTGAGACAATCAATTCCAAAAAAATGACCTATTTGCTCTAGTGCTTCTTCACTCAAACTGTTTTTATCAAGAAATTTTTTCTTGAATTTTAAGAACTCTTTATCTGTTATCTTATCTATTGGAAGTTCTTTTTTATTCATAGGTTCTTTGCTCATACAGTTTTTTTCGGATTTTTGAATATAAATTTTTTCAAAGAAAATATTTTACTAATAAGTTACTATTCTTTTTCTTTGTGAGTACTGAAAATTATATCACAACATTTTTATAGTGGTTATATCTGGGTAGTAGTAATGTCTAGGGTAGGTGTATATGGTTTAAATGTAATTTTATTCTTCCTGTTACTATTACCAATAGCATATTCTGATGATAACTTCACAAAAAACATAGAATATAATATTGTGCTTGGCAGTTCTGGAGATGCTGTTGTCATCATAGAAATAACAGGAAAAGGAATTTACCCTATTGCACTTCCTTATGATGTGAAATATCCAGAGATTAAGAAAGCTATCTATGTAAAAACTAAATATGGTGTTGACTTATTTGTTGAAAACAAAACAGCATACCTTGGCTTCAAGACATCAATGCTGACAACAAAAAACAATACCTGGACTTTTGAAATAGAGAATGTCACTGCCAATTCTGCAACAATAATCATGCCTAAAAATGCAGAGTTAATAGATTCAGACCCTATCGCGAAAATAAGTCAGGAAACTTTACTGACACTGAATTTTGATGGTTTAAATAATCAAAGAATACATGTCGAATATCAGATAATACCAAAAGAAGAGCCGAATAAAACTCTTCAGACAATATTGTATGCTGCAATAATCTTAATTATTTTCCTTGTCACTCTTGTGCTAATCCTATACTCAAGAAATAAGCCTAAAAAAGGCGAATTCAAGGCATCACAAGGTCAATACAATATTATAAGAACATTATCCCATAATGAGAAAATAATACTTAAACACCTTTTAAACAATGAAGAAGGAATAAAAAGAAATGAGCTCGAGAAGATTTCTGGACTTTCTAAGTCTAGTCTCGCCAACTCTCTAAATAATTTAGAGCAAAAAGAAATTATTTCAATTGATAAGACTTATGCGGTTCATTTCATCAAACTAACAGAATGGTTCAAGAGGCTATGAAAAAGATGAAACCCAAAATCCAAACTTGTTCAAAATTGTTCAGTACAGGCTTTAAATACTGTTCAGGAGCTAGAGATGGTTATCAAGCTAAAAAGCTTGATGCCACAAAACTAGCAGGCAAAATGAAGCAAACAACCCTTTGGAAAGGAAATGGATTTTGGGTAGCACTACTAATCTTCGGATTAGTAGCTACCTCTTTTTTCATCTTATCTAATGCGGTTTTTGCGAATTCTGAGAATTCCAGCGAGATAACAGGATTGGATTTCTATGGCATCTGCACAGCTATATGGAATCAACTGAAAAGTAATCAAAGCAATGAAAACTTTGATGTGTGCGAGTTTATTGAAAACCATGATTGGGGCATTGAATGCGATGAGATGTTCGACATCTGCTTTGATTTAGGGATAAACCTGAGCGATTTAGGAAATACTTCAATAGATATCAATGTGACGACAAATGAGACTGACCCTGAAACCAATGAAAGTGATGACAATTATGATGGAAATGAAACTGATGATGGAAATTGGACTGACGATGTAGATGGAAATGAAACTGATAATGGAAATTGGACTGACGATGTAGATGGAAATGAAACTGATAATGGAAATTGGACTGACGATGTAGATGGAAATGAAACTGATGATGCAATAGATTGCAGCGAATTTGGTGACTATGAGAATCTTAACCAACTGTGCATTTTCCTTGAAGAGAATAATTATCCTTTCTCTTGCGAAGAGGTGTTGTGGGCCTGTAATTTCACTAGACCAGGCAAAGGAAGAGGCGGAGGAGGCAGTGACAATGAAAAGGAAGAAAAGCCAGAGGAAGACCCCAAAAAAGCGGAAACTCCTAAACCACTGCCTAAACCAAAAGAAGAACCTGTTGTGAATAAGCCTACTGACAACTTAGGTCAACAAATCAAAGAGATAAATATGGAGAGAAAGGAGATGATAAAAGAGTTATTAGGGGAAGGAGCAACTGATGAAGAGATACTTGCTGTGAATGAGGCAATGAATGCAATGAAAAAAGACTTGATAAATGATTTCAAGGAAGAGCAAAGAAAAGAGATAGTCAATGAAATCCTCACAAGATATAACTGTGAAAAAAGAAACGAAAAAGCAAAAGAGATAGACATTGACAAGAACATGCTGAAAGATGAACTCGATGTCCCTGAAGCAGAAAACTTAATAGAAGCAATACCTCAAGATTTCGCTGACAATATTTTCCTGATTATCAAGGAAGGCTCAGAAGAAGAGAAAATTAATATCAAAGAGCAAATCAAAAAATTTGCCGAAGAAGCTGATAAAGAGATTAACATAGACTTAGATAAAATATCTCAACAGCTTGATAAAGGCTCTGTATCAGCGATATTAGAATAAACTGCTAGATTTCTTTGTGGATTTGAAGAATATAAAATAAAAGAAAAAATATAAGAGGTGTTTGTAAAATGGTAAAAGAATACAACGAAAGATTCACAAAGCAAAAGTATATGAAAAGAAGAGAAAGAAGCAATAGGTTCTTTCAGATGCTCAAGGACCCTGAAGGGCTAAAAAAGCAAACTTCAATGGCATTGATAGCATCATTCGAGGAATATCCTTAGAATGATATGCTTATTATTTAATTACCTTTGAAATTATTTACAACATTATTTTGCAGAGTCATATATCCTATAGAATTCCTCGAGATATTTCTTGGCTATAGCTTCGTCATGTATAATGATAAGATTTTCATCATTTTTTGTGTCCGCATTCTTGCTTGGGTTGAATGAGCCTGTTGCAACAATTTTCTCGTCTATTATAAAGACCTTATTATGCATAAGTTTCGGGTTTGTGTCTATTCTGGAATCCAGCAATCCATTCTTTAGGAAATCGAAATAAACAGAATAATTTGAAAGCTGGTTTTTTTCAAACACTCCTTTGACTTCGAGACCTCTCTTCTGGAGTTCTATAAGCGTGTCGCCGATATCTTTATGTGTGAAAGAGAAGGCCATAAAAAAAATAGATCTTTCTGCGTTGTTGATGGCCGCGATAAGCTTGTTGGCGCACCAATCCTCTGGGCAGAAATATGTTTCTATCAATATGTTATTCAGTAATATTTTGGTGTTTATTGTTCTTTCTCCCTCTCCATAAGTGCCTTGCCAAAGTTCAGTGAATTCTTTTTCATAATTATCTGCTACTGTTTCTGAATAAATTATTATAATGTTATTATTATCTGAATTTGTGCTTCCTTTTGTCGGATTATATGAGCCTGTCAGTACTTTTTTATTGTCGAAAATACAAAACTTATTGTGCATAAGCTGATTTTCATCATCTTTCTTGAAATAACCCGACCTAATTTCGCGTTCAAGCAAGCTGTCATCATCCACAACTATCTTCACATCATCAATCTCTTTTTTCTTTTGGTCAAGAAGATTTAGGATGGAGTCAATATTAACATCATATAATGCGCAATGAATAGAATGTTCTGAACTACTTATTAAGTTCTCAATTTTCTTGTCACAAGCATCTTGGGGGCAGAAATATACTTCAATGTTCCTATCAGTATTTTCTTGAATGATCCTTTCCCCTGCCAGCAATTTTGTCTCACTGAAAGTGCCTTCCATAAGCTGATTCGCTAAAAAATATATCATCAATGCTAACAACATGAGCAGGAAAACCTCAATGACTTTCTTTTTGCGCATTATCTAATAATATATTTCATGAGTTAAAAAAATTTGCTGTAGTGATAAGTATTGAAAATCTTCTAGAAACTTCAAATCACCCATTTTTCTAAAGTGACTCTTCTGAGGCAAGATGCGCTCTTCTTGTTCTTTCTCTTGCACGTTCATTTATCAGATCTCTTCTACAACCATAACACCATTTTCTTCGTTTATAATATGTCGGTATCTCTGAGCCACATCTTTGACAAAAAATCATTTCCCTACCCCCTGAATTAGCTGTTAACCGATTTCCAAAGACAGTTAACATTAATTGGGAAACTTCGTAGTATATTTAAAGATTTCGAGTCTGTAGCTATTTTAGAGTGGTCTACATTATTTTTCTATTATCTTACTATATTCTATATTTTATTTTTTAATATTCTGCGTTTTATTTTCTATATTATTATTATATCTTTTCTATATTTATCCTGTAAATTTATCCTGTAAAAAATTTAGTTGAGAGCTTTTCTTAATTCAGCTAATCCTTTGATAAAACTCTTTAATGAATCAGGATATTGCCTAAAGAAGTCTTTAAAACATTTAAGCAAGGTCATATCCTTTTTTGACAAATAAAAATTCAAGTTATTGTCCTTAAAGAAAAATTGTATGTCTTCTAAGTTAAAATTTTGATATAATAGTAAATATCTTTTATCTATCTTATCTCTCCTATTTATTTTCTTTCCATATTGTATTTTAGCTCTACCAATTTGTTTTAAGAAGGAGATTATTTCATGGTCTCCTGTCCAGGGTATGATTGCACAAGAAATTTTGTTCTTGTTTATGAAATTCATTAAGATTTTATTGGAAAAAAAACTCTCATCTAAACAAGTTGTTCCAAAAAACTTCAATGGTTTATAAATCATACAATAATCTAATCTCAATGTCTTCTCTATGAATGATTTTGTGTTTTTATCGACGACTAAAATGCGTGAACCTTTGTTTATGAGATTGCTTTCGCGTAAATTTCTTCTCAAAGATTTATCTATTATTTTATATCTGCAAGAAGGGCAAAGTTGGTTTGAGTTTGCTTTTCTGTTGAATTTTTTTCTGCACCTTGAGCAATTCATGCTATTAATTGCCAGCATAACATTTAAATATAAGTGGTACTACTCTTAAGTACATACTTAATGTCAAACTAAAGGGTGGTGCATTTTTACAATCTATCACCTCTTTTCCTCTGCAAATGTCCTCTAACGAGGGCATTTGCATAGGTTTTTTCAGGAAAAAGAGGTCTTATTAGAAGGGGTGAGAATACTTTATTCTTATCCTGTTCAATTATTATGTTTAATATTATGTTTAATAAAAAAGTGGAAACAAAAATTACATTCACCTCTTTTCCCAAGGCATTCCTACGAAAGTGGGAATCCTTGGGTTTTATTTTAACAATAGAATTTCTCTTATATTTTACTACTATTATGTGAATAAAAAATTATTTTCTTTTATAGGCAATATTTTTAAAGCAGCTGTATAATCAGGCCATAAATGCCTTACGAACTCATTATAACAGAAAAGCCTAATGCTGCAAATAGAATTGCAGCAGCACTATCTATTGGAAAGCCTATTCTGGAAAGAAACAAGAAAGTTTCTTTCTATAAAATAAAGCGTGGAAACAAGGATATTATAGTTGCTTGCGCAGTTGGCCACTTGTTCTCTGTTGAAGAGGCCACAAAAGACAAATGGAATTATCCTGTTTTTGATACTGTTTGGGTTCCGAGTTATCTCAAAAAAGGTGCTGAATACACAAAAGATTATCATGATACATTAAAGAAACTCTCTAAAGAGGCTGACGAAATCACAATTGCAACAGACTATGATATTGAAGGAGAAGTAATAGGCCTCAATGTGATAAGATACATCTGCAACCGCAAAGATGCCAACAGAATGAAGTTCTCGACATTGACAAAAGATGAGCTTAATCAGAGCTATGAGCATAAGCAGAAACATCTTGACTGGGGACAGGCAAATGCAGGAGAAACCAGACACATATTGGATTGGATATATGGCATCAACATTAGCAGGGCATTGACATTATCAATCAGACGCGCCACTGGAAGATTTAAGGTTTTATCATCAGGAAGAGTGCAAGGTCCTGCACTCAAGATACTCTATGATAAAGAGAAAGAGATAGAGGCATTCAAGCCTATACCTTATTGGCAAATCCAGATGAATGCAACAGCAGAAAAGAAAGACATCATTGCTTTGCATGAAGAGGAAAGGTTCAGTGATAAGTCAAAAGCAGAGAACATCTTTAATAAAGTAAAAGATGCAAAAAAAGCAATAGTCAAGAAATTAGATATCAAAGAATCAAAACAGCAACCTCCTTATCCTTTTGATTTAACTACATTGCAGACAGAAGCACATAGATGTTTTAGAATAAGCCCAAAAGAAACACTTGAGATTGCCCAAGAACTCTATGTTTCAGGACTAATATCTTATCCAAGAACATCATCACAACAGCTTCCTGCATCAATAGGATATGAAAAAATAATAAATTCTCTCTCTAAATTCAGCGAATATTCTGCTATTATTCTCAAGATTAAAAAACCATACAAGCCAAATAATGGGCCCAAGACAGATCCTGCTCATCCTGCTATATATCCGACAGGAGAAAAAAGCAAGATTACAGAAAAAAAGCTGAAAATATATGATCTTATTGTAAAAAGATTCCTAGCTTCATTCTCTGAACCGGCTATAAGAGAAAGTGTCACAATTACTTTCAATGTTAACAATGAGAATTTCATAGCCAAAGGCACAACAACCAAGCATAAAGGATGGCATGAGCTTTATGCACCGTATGTTGATCTTAAGGAAGAGGAATTGCCCAGATTGAAAGAAAAGCAAGAAATTGATGTAAGAAAAATCACACTGCTCCAGAAAGAGACAACGCCTCCAAAGAGATATACACAGGCATCAATAATAACTGAGCTGGAGAAAAGAGGCCTCGGCACAAAAGCCACTAGAGCGCAGATTATCGACAATCTTTATCAGAGAGGATATATTAATGAGGAGTCAATAAAAGTCAGCGAACTAGGAAAAGCCACTGTAGAGGTGCTTAGCAAATATAGTCCAGAAATATTAGACGAGAAACTGACAAGAGACATTGAAGAAGAGATGGAAGATATAAGAGAAAATAAAAGAAAACCTATTGAAGTTCTCAATGATGCAAAGAAAATACTAATAAAAATACTTGACAAATTCAAGAAGAATGAGATTGCAATCGGAAAAGAGTTAGAAGGAGCCAATGTTGAGACACAAAGAAAAGCAACAACATTAGGAAAATGCCCTAAGAACGATGGTGATCTTATAATCAAAAAAGGAAAATTCGGGATGT
>JBBIVF010000028.1:0-10621 GCA_037439845.1 Candidatus Woesearchaeota archaeon | reverse complement strand
CAAAAGATACAAACCAGAGAAGATACGCAGCAAACTGTCTGAACTTCAGCAGAAGATACATGAAGTTATGGGACCAAAGGTTTCTCAAAATAATGCAGAGCTTGAGGCACTGAAAGCAAAACTTGAGGAAAGAGATAGAAAGATTTCTGAATTATCACAGTCACTGGAAAATCTCAAACATAAGATAATCCACCATCATATACAGAAGAAGTTGCCTTTGATGAAGAAGAAGGTCAAGGAAAACCCGCAGGCAAAGCAACAGATAGAGAAAATTGAGAGATTGCTTGCCCAGCTCGAGAAGAAACATTATGAGCTCCTCGGCAAACCGCATCTTGACAAGGTCAAACTAAAAGAGCTTGACGATAGGATAAGATTGTTGAAAGATACTATTAAAAAAATCAAAGCAAGAAATTAACTCTGAAAAATAAATTTTAAAAATAAATTCTCAAAATAATTCTAAAATTTTAAATAAAGAAAGAGAAATAAAAAATTAAATGTCTTTTGCCATCAAAGTCTTTCTTTGATTCTCTTCTGCTCTTTTGCAGCCGACTGTTATCATGTTTGCCACAACAACATTCAGGCCCTCGGCAAAATCTCCGGCAACATTCATGTCTTTTGCATATTCCTTGACTTTTGCTTTTACTATAATCATCTCATCTGCCTTCTTTGGAACCACAAAGTAATATGGAATATCTTTTGCCATGACTGTTTTTCTCTGGTTTTCTTTTGCTCTCTCAACAGCATCATTGATAAGCTCAATTGCTTTGTTGTTCAATGTGTCTGCAACATCTCCTGCTACATTGAAGTCCTTTGCATAGTCTTTTATCTTTGCTTTAACTATAAGCATTTTTTTCGCCTCCTTTCTTGTTTTTCTTTGTTGTTTTTTAGTGTTATAAGGTTATAGGGCTTTAAATTCAATGTGGCCTATATAAAAGTTTTGTTTTCTTATTTATAAATAGGAAGTTTTAAGGGCCTAAGAAGGCAGAATTTTGTCTTTTGGGAGTGAAAAAGCATAACATTTAATATAAGTGTTTTATTAAAATCACTCATGAAAGTTCTATTGGTTTATCCAGGGTGCCCTGCAACATTCTGGAGTTTCAAGCACATACTCAAATACGTCTCTAAGAAATCAGCATTTCCTCCATTAGGTTTACTCACTGTGGCTTCTATGCTGCCTAAATCATGGAAACTGAAATTGATAGACCTAAACGTAAAAGAATTGAAAGACAAAGATATCAAATGGGCTGACTTGGTGTTTATCAGTGCAATGGTCGTGCAGAAAAAAAGCGCGCAAGATACCATAGACAGATGCAAATTAATGGGAAAAAAAGTGGTGGCTGGAGGACCTTTGTTTACAACACAGTATGAAAAATTTGACAAAGTAGATTATTTTGTTCTCAACGAAGCAGAAATAACTTTGCCGATATTCCTGAAAGACTTAGAACAAGGAAACCCTAAAAGAATCTACACTTCAGAAGAACGGCCAGATATAACCAAAACACCAATACCAAAATGGTCATTGATAGATTTCAAGGACTATACCACAATGAGCGTGCAATATTCAAGAGGATGCCCTTTTAATTGTGAATTCTGTGACATCATAATAATGAACGGAAGAGTGCCCAGAACAAAAACTCCAGAACAGATGTGTCAAGAATTTCAGGCTTTGTATGATGCTGGGTGGAGAGGGTCTGTGTTTGTTGTTGATGATAATTTTATAGGAAATAAAATCAAGGTCAAGGAAATGCTCTCTCAATTAATCAGGTGGCAGAAAGCTCATAACTATCCATTCAAATTATTGACTGAAACTAGCATAAATCTTGCTGATGACAAAGAGCTTATGCAAATGATGAGTGCTGCGAATTTTCATAAGGTTTTCTTGGGTCTTGAAACACCATCCATAGATAGCTTGAAAGAGTGCGGCAAATTCCAGAACACATCCAAGAACCTACATGAGGCAGTAAAACTAATACACCAGCATGGCATGCAAGTAATGGGAGGTTTTATAGTAGGTTTTGATAATGATAATGAATCGATTTTCGAGGCCCAGCGTAGATTTATCCAGAAAATAGGTGTGGTTACAGCTATGGTTGGCGTGCTGACAGCCTTGCCCCAGACAAGGTTGTGGTATAGATTAAAAGCAGAGAAAAGATTATTATTTGACTCGTCTGGAGAAAACACAGATGCATCTGTGAATTTCAACCCAAAAATGGGAAGAGATAAGCTCATACAAGGGTATAAGAATCTTGTTGCACATCTCTATAGTCCCAAGAATTATTACAAAAGAATACACACTTTTCTCAAACATTATAAACCAACAGTCAAGGGAAGAATAATGTTAAGAGACATAATAGTATTCGGGAAAATATCTTTTAAGGTAGGATTGCTCTCAAACTCAAGATTCAGATACTGGTGGCTTGTTATAAAAACATTCTTGACAAAAAGAAAAGCTCTTCCTATTGCAGTGGAGTTGGCATTGTATCTGCAGCATTTTCAAAAGATAACAAAGAGAATAGTGAGCACAGAAGATTAATTGTGTGTCCACCAGAATTTATAGATGCCTTTCTCTATTGAATCAAGTCTCACAAACCCAAATCTCTCAAATTGAATAGTTTCTCCGGGTTTCACATTCCTGAGATTTGATTCTTCCATCAATATCTCTACCTTGACAAGGTCATCTGATTCAGGAAGCCAATGCATTATCCTGTCTCCTCTTTCCTTATAATTCTCATACTCTACTGAATCAAAAGCAAAATGTTCATTTTCTTTCTTGAAGTTCAAGCAGTCCATTAACCTATACAGCTTTCCTTTCTTGAGATGTTGAAAATCAGAATGTTCAATATAGAAATGCTCATGCACTTTGAATGCTCTTTTACCTCTTTCTGGATGATTTGGATGAAGGTCTAAATAAATTTCCTGTTCAGGAGCCTTAATTATCTTTATCTCTTTAGGCTCCTTTATGAAGAAATACCTATTTACAAGAGGGTCAAGTATTTTTTTGTTCTCATTATACAGACTTTCAATAGGCACTGTTACATCATTCTGCGTCACTCCTGCTGAGATTATGAAATTTCTTATTGCCTCAGGAAGTATTCCTCTTCGCTTCAATGACATAATGCTCCATGTTCTTGGGTCATCCCAGCCAATATATTCTCCTGACAGCACCTCTTTCTTTGATTTTGATTTTGATATTTTGATGCCTTCAATCATCATCATGCCAGTATGTATTATCTCAGGATGCTTCCAACCAAAAATATCCCAGATATATTTTTCCATATTTGATTCCATTATAAGGTCTTTGCCTCGCATAATATGAGTCATGCCTAAGACATGGTCATCGATTGCCCATGAGAACTCAAGCAGTGGCCAGACAAGATACTTGTTTCCTACTTTAGGATGCGGCCTCTTGCAAACCCTAAACAATACTCTGTCCCTAAAAGCAGGGTCCTTGTGCTTCATATCTGTTTTCAACCTAAGAACAGCTTTGCCCTCATCATAAACTCCATCGAGCATCTCCTTGAATCTCTTCTCTGTTTCAGAAGGTTTTTGGTGACGATGTTCACATTCAATGCCTTTTTCCCTGTTGCTTCTTAATGTCTCTGCATCACAGAAACAGACATATGCTTTATCTTTTCTTATGAGCTCGAAAGCGTAATCATAATAAATTTCCATTCTCTCAGATTTAGTCAATATGGGTTTTGTGATTTTGCATTTCAACCAATGTATGTCATTCACTATCATGTCATAAGCTTCTGGACTTATGTTTTTCTCCTCAGAGCCTATAGTATCATCAATGACAACCAAAAATTTACCGCCGTATTTCTTGACATACTCATCGTTCAGTATCAATTGCTTTGCATTTCCTAACTGCAATGGCCCTGAAGGATAAGGCGCAATCCTCATCACAACTTCTCCTTTAACATTCTTGAGCTCTGGCAATCCTGTTCTCTTTGCATACTCTTTTTTCTCAAGAAGTTGTGGAGCCAAATTTTTAAGTTCATCTTTCATCTGCTCAACAGAAAGCTTTGATATTGATTTTATTGTTTCATTTATCTTACTCGAAATATTCTTCATATCTGACTTGACTTCAGGATGTTCTGCTATGACTTTTCCAACAACAGCTCCTGGATTTGCTTTTCCCCCGAATTTTATTGCGTTCTGAAGAACATATTTCCTTATTGTTTTGTCAATATCCATGAATACTGATTTATTCTTTCTTTTTTTAAAGGTTTCCTATATTTTAAAATGATTTTATGTTTTTTTTGTTGAGGAGAGAGTAAAAAATAATAATTATGAAATAAAATATGATAATTATGAAATAATAATATGGATAATTTGAAATAATAAATAATTATTATAAAAAAATGTCATTTAATTCACAATTAAAGAAAAATTATAATTAAAAAATCATGCAGAAGTAAGAAGTTATCACTTTCTTCAAGTACATGTAATTTATAAAGAAGCCTGAATAATTTTATATAATCATTCCTCTCATAAATTCAAAAACCTTCAGAGAGGTGTTAGAAATGCTGGAGTTTGTCTTTGGCTATAAGAAAGCATTCGGGCATCTTAACAAATTTAGTTTCGGCAAAGCATGCCTGTATCTTTTGGTTGAGATTGTCTTGATATTTGGAGGTATGTGCATATACGCGTTGCATCCTTATTTCGCACTGCCCGTGAGATGGACAAAACTATTATTGGCAATGATAGTAGTAGGATTTGCAGGAGTAATATTTTTCTCGTGGTTGAAAAGCAAAGCATTGGATATGATTTCAGGAAAAGGAAGTTTTAGTGATGCGTTCAAGACATACGCAATAGCCTTGTATCCGATTGCATTTGGATGTATCTTGTTTCCTATACTTACATGGGTGCCTTGGGTTTTGTTGTCAAAATTATTGATTTTGCTCACAATTAGCTTGGCAGCATTATACTCTATAGCTTTGTGCTATAAGGCCACAATGACATTGTTCAAGATTGATCTCTTAACAACAATTTGGCTAGAGTGTGTGATGTGGCTGGTTTTAATAGTGATGATATGGTACCTTAGATACAGGGCAGGTTGGTTGATGTTCTAATTTTTTATTTTTCTAATTTTTTATTTTAATTTTATTCCTTGATTTTTTTATTTTCTCTTTTTTTAGTATTTTTTAAGCATTCAAAATCGAGGTTGTCATCAATTTACGAAGCGATTATGCGCAAATAGAAGTGGCTGTGGATGGGGATGCTCCATACTGGAGGGAACCACAATCCAAGATAAAATATTAACTGAGCGTAGTCAGATGACAACCCACAAGGTGAGATTTTGAATGCTGATATTAGCTGATATTAATATTCTTCATCTCCATGAGGTCCTGGAGGCTTGCCTGGCATTTCTTCTTTTGATGTTCCTGAAGCTATTACATCGTCTATCCTTAGTATCATGTTTGCAACTTCAGTCGCTGATATAACAGATTGTGTCTTTATTCTCAATGGCTCGATAACTCCTTCCTGAAAAGCATCCATGACCTTGCCTGTGAACACATTGATTCCTGCCCATTTCTTGCCTTTGTCATGAGCGTTCTTCAGTTCAGTTATAACATCAATAGGATCCAGACCTGCATTCTCTGCCAGTGTTCTGGGTATGACTTCAATAGCATCTGCAAACGCCAGCACTGCAAGCTGCTCTCTGCCAGAGAGAGTTGTCGCGAAATGTCTCAAGTTTCTAGCAACTTCTGTTTCAGGAGCTCCTGCGCCTCCAACTACTTTGCCAGATCTCAATGCAGCAGCAACATCGCCTAAAGCATCTGTCACAGCTCTCTTTATTTCATCTGCAACATGTTCAGTGCCTGCTCTCACAAGAAGTGTGACTGATTTTGGATTAACGCATTCTCTGACATATACCATTCCCTCATCTCCGAATTTTATTTCCTCGACAAGGCCAGCTTTTCCAATATCTGAAGGAGTAAGTTCCTTTATCTCTGAGACGACTTTAGCAGAAGTTGCCCTTGCAAGAAGGTCCATATCAGATTTTTTTACTCTCCTTACTGCGAATACACCTGCCCTTGCAAAAAAGTGTTGAGCAAGGTCGTCTATTCCTTTCTGACAGAAAATAACATTTGCACCTACCTTAAGTATCTTGTCAACTTTATCTTTAATCATTTTCTCTTCCATATCAAGGAAGCCCTGGAGCTGACTAGGGTCTGTTATCTGTATTTTGGCATCTATTTCTGTGTTTTTAACTTCAATAGCATCGTCTATAAGCGCTATTTTGGCATTCTTAATGGACCTTGGCATTGCTGAATGCACTTTCTCCTTGTCTAGAATTATTCCATTAATCAATTCAGAATCATCTATTGCTGCTCCGATTTTTTTCTCAACCTTGATATTGTCAAGGTCCACATAAATATTTCCGTTTTCTTTTTCCATTATTTTTATCACTGCATCAACAACAAGATTTGCTAGTTTTTCTTTGGCTGTCTCTGCTCCTTTTCCTGTCATTGCGGTTAATGCAACTGATTTCAGGATCTTTTTGTCATTCTCGTCTATGTCCTCAGCAATATTGTTCAATACTATGATTGCTTTCTCTGCTGCCATTCTATATCCTTTGACAATCACAGTAGGATGTATTTCTTGGTCTATTAATTGCTCTGCTTTCTTCAAAAGCTCTCCTGCTATCACAACTGCTGTTGTTGTTCCGTCACCAATATCTTTCTCTTGAGTCTTTGCTACTTCAACAATCATCTTTGCAGCAGGGTGCTCAATGTTCATCTCTTCCAGAATTGTGACACCATCATTAGTGACTGTTACATCACCCAGCGCATCAACAAGCATCTTATCCATGCCTTTTGGACCCAATGTTGTCCTGACTGTCTCAGCCACTAATTTTGCAGCCATTATATTATTTCTTTGAGCCTGCTTTCCTACACTTCTCTGAGTGCCTTCAGGCAAGATAAAGATAGGTTGTATCTCTTTTGACATTTTCACACCCCTGATAAAGATTTCAATTTTTTTAGGTGTCAGATGGCTTTGATTTTTATTATTTTCTTAAACAGAACATATATTTCAATATAGTAAGAATTATATATTTAAAGATTCATTATTAAATAAAGACGTATTCAGCAGAAAAATGAGTATGACAAAGAAGGAAATAGGAGATGAATTGTTCAATTCCAGAAGAAACCATAAATACCTGCCAGAGAGCCTAATAAAAAAGATAGATGATATCTTCATTATCTCAAATCTGGAGAAGATGAAAAAAGTCATTATGGCATATAATAATCATTTTAAGGCAGAAAAACCTAATTTTCATATTCTCTTTTTTGGCTCAGGAAATATATTACCTAATGAGAGAATCACAAAAGAGATGAATTTGATTGGATATTCAATTGTCAGAAAAAATGAATATGATAATATTCTTGAAACATATTATAAGACAAAACCAGAACTTAAGATTTTTGCTTTTGACAATAATCCCACTAGCCTAATGAAAAAATTCAATTCTGACTATTGGGGAGAAAAATTATTATTGACAGAACCTGTTCTCAATGAATTCAATTTAGAAAAATTAATAAAAGAATCCATAATTAACCAGCAAAAATTAAAGAAGTAAAAGCAAAGTGAGGAGTGATGTGAAAATGAAGGACCTTACTGAAAGAGTACTTGAATCATTACCGGAAAATGTTGTTTTTATCAGAATGACAACAAGAGTGAGATATCATGATCCTGCTTGGGGAATGAGAACCATACCCGGAATCTTCATTCATGGCGAACTTTCAGATAAGAGCACATTTGATTATTCTTTCAAGGCGCAGAATTTCCTTGAATATATTTTTGCCCGTGAAGAAAAAGCAGAGAAAAGAGTTAAAGAGGCATTGCCAAAAATAATTACTTACCTGCAAAAGCAAAACATAGAGTATGAGCTCTTTTAACTGATTTAATGCCTTTTCTCAACAAAATCTTTATAAATAAGCCCTAAATTCAGAGCTTAAAATGGTTATATATCAAAGTAGGTCAAAAAGAAAACCATCAGGAGGAAGACTGAGGCCTTATAGGAAAAAAAGGCAGTATGAGCTTGGTAGAAGACCTTCTCTTACCAAGATAGGCGAAAAAAATGTGGTTATAAAAATAAGGACAATGGGCAATAATGAGAAAAACAGGCTTGTTGAAGCCACTACAATAAATCTGCTTGATCCAAAGACAAAAAAATATTCTCAAGCAAAATTAAAGACAGTTCTTGAGAATCCTGCTAATAGACACTTCGTAAGAAGGAACATTATGACCAAGGGAACAATAGTTGAGACTGATAAAGGCAAAGCAAAAATACTCTCAAGACCAGGCCAGGATGGTGTAATCAACGCTGTTTTGTATGACACTGTCAAGAAAGCAAGTTAAATTTTTGTTATTTCTGAATTTATTTTTAAATTTTAATTTTTAATAACTATTTTATTTTTCTATAAACTATCAAAAGGTGAAAAAATGGAGTATGTTAAAGATTTTAAATGGAATAAAGGCATGAATGTTGATGAATTTGCTAATCAATTATCAACAATAGGCTTCCAGAGCAAGGAGATGGGAAGAGCTGTTGAAATAATCACAATGATGAAAAAATCAGGTGCAAAAGTTTATCTTACTTTTACCTCAAACATGGTCACATCAGGATTAAGAGGTTTCTTTGCACAGTTAATTAAGCTAAAGATGGTCAATTTTATAGTTACTACAGTAGGGGGCGTGGAAGAGGATATAATGAAAGCAAAAGGAGAAAAGTTTATCCTAGGTGATTTTAGTGCAGATGATTTTTTATTATATGAGAAAGGCATGAACAGGGTAGGCAATATATACATCAGGAACGAGAGCTATGAAAGGTTTGAGGATAATATGCAGGAGATGCTCAAGAAAATTTACGAAAAAGGAAAAATCTGGCCTGTCTCTGATCTACTGCGAGAAATAGGATTAATGCTCAATGACGAAGATTCCATACTCTATCAAGCCGCAAAAAACAATGTGCCTATATTCTGCCCTGCGATAACAGACGGAGCATTTGGCTTTCATCTTTTTATGTTTCAGCAAAAACACAAGGATTTTATTGTTGATGTGGTAAAAGATTTTTCAAATATTCTTTTTTCCTGTTCGCAAGAAGATAAAAAAGGAGTCATAGCATTGGGCGGAGGAGTATCAAAGCATCATGCGATTTTTGCTTGTATGTTGAATGGAGGAATGGATTATGCAGTATATATGACAACTTCAAGAGAAACTTCAGGTTCATTAAGCGGAGCAACTACAAAAGAAGCAAAGTCCTGGGGAAAAATAAAGGATGATGCAGAGATAGCAACTGTTATAGGAGATGTGACAATCTCATTTCCAATTGCAATGTGCGCGGCATTAGAGAGATTAAGCGAAGATAAAATAATATGATACCTATAAATCTCTGAAAAAGGTGTTCAAATGAAGCCGAGATTTTTATTGAGCAGAAAGATATTGAAAGAGAAATACGACGAAATAAGACCTCTTGCTGATTTTGTCTCTTACAGCTACAAGACAAATCCGATAGTAGGCCAAGAATTAGAAAAAATCTCTGACTGCTTCTTTTCAGTTCATACAACTGAATCATCTGCTCATATAAAAGACAAAAGTCGTATTATATATTTCTGCCAAGGCATTAACGCTAATGAATTCAATGCAATGATTGAAAGCGGTGTTTGTTTTTTTGTGGTTGATAATGTCAATGATTTGGGTGTAATAATAAAAAACCTCGAAAATAAAAATCACAATATAAATCTATTCTTGCGAATGAAATTAAAGGAGCACACTATTCATACAGGAAAGCATTTTGTTTTTGGGTTCGCAAGCGACATGATAAATAAGCTGATACCTGAACTAAAACAAAATAAATACATCAAATGTCTCGGCATACACTTCCACAGAAAGACGCAAAATGTAGCAGAATGGTCTATAAAACAGGAATTAGAGGAGACCCTGAAAACTGAAACACTCAAGTGCCTTGATTACATAAATATAGGAGGAGGCCTGCCTGTTAAGTACCAGAATTATGAGGTGGGTAATATTGACGCAATATTCTCAAAAATAAAAGAAACAAAAACTTGGTTAAATTCTCTAGGCATTAAGATGTTCATTGAGCCAGGAAGATTCTTGGCTGCGCCTTGTATTAAACTCGAGACACATATAATAAACATTTACGACAATAACATAATAATAAATGCTTCTGTGTATAATGCTGCGATGGACACATTTGTGGCAAACACCAGGCTGGAAGTAGAGGGAGAAAAAAATAGAGGGCAGGAAAATGGGCAGAGTTACACAATAAAGGGCTGCACACCTGATTCATTGGATATCTTCAGATACAAGGTATATCTTACTCATCCAAAAATCGGCGACAAAATAATATTCCTTAATGCAGGAGCATATAATTTCAGCACTGATTTCTGTAACCTTGAGAAGATAGACACTATTGTTATTGATTAGAAATTATTTGATTAGAAATCAACATCAGATGCCTTGTCAATGTAATGTCTTCCTTTTTCTGTTATCTTTGCAATCCATTTCTCTTCACCATAATCATTATCAAAACTTTTTTGTATAGTGACATATCCTTCTTTTTCCAATCTAAGAAATATCTGCTTGAGTT
>JBBIVF010000027.1:9651-11722 GCA_037439845.1 Candidatus Woesearchaeota archaeon | reverse complement strand
AGCTGCCAAACACGATTTGATAGAGTATGTTCCAGGAGAAAAAGATTTTTTGATTAAACATCCAGAAAGATTGAATGAAAACCAAAAGAAAGCATTAAATTTCATCAAGACAAATATTTTAGAGAAGTACAATTCTACTGGAGTGCAGGATGTGTTAGATACTGCAGTATTCAAGTTATTGAAATACAAGGCCATATTTCCAGGCGGAGTAAATAAACTCGAAGATTCTGAAGGCAGAGTGTTGCCTGACTGCTTTCTGATGAAAAAAGACGCTACTGCCCTTGACTTTGCTTACAAATTGCATACTGATTTCGGAAAGAACTTTATCAAGGCAATTGATGTCAAGAAAAAAATGCCAGTGGGCAAAGAGCATATATTGCAAAATAGAGATGTAATCGAAATTTGCGCCAAAAAATAAAATAGAATTATTTACTTTTCTTTCCTCTCTCTAAATGTCTTGAATGTCTCTGCTATATCAATGAAATACTTGCCATCTCCTGTTTTATAGATTAAAGGGTCTTTTTTGAACAAATGAACAAGGTCTATTTCAAACTTACCGGGTTTTAGAATTCTTATTGTCTCTAAATCTAGTATAACTGGTTGGTCCTCTTCATCTTCTTTCTGGCCAATTATGTCTAATATATCTTCTTCTATTTTGGCTTTCTCTTCCTGAGTTAATTGAGATGTAATTTCTTCTGCCTGTTTTAGTTTTTCTTTCTTTACAAAGAAAAACAAACGAGCACCACAAGAACAGCCTTTTAATATCTCAGAAGAACCATCTTCATAAAATTTATTGCAACGGACGCATTGATGTGGCATTATTTCCTTGATTTCTTTCTTTTTTTGCCAGGATCTTGGGTCAAAAGCTCTATCTTATTAGGATTTTTCTTAATCTCCTTGACAACACTCGCTGGACCTACAATAGTAAAACCTTGCCTATTCCCTAATATGAATGAGAAAAATTGTGATTTGAGTTTTGATATGCCATCAGCAGTGCTTGAAGAAGGATTTATTACTGCGAGTTCTATGCCGTGGAATTCATCATTAATTTCTTCCATTGTTGTTTTTATCAGTTCTGCCTCCTCTTCCTTTTTCAATCTTCCTTCCAATAACACAATCTTGTTCTCTTTTGCATGATTTAGTATCTTCTTAATCCTTCCTAAAGAACTGAGTTTCTCAATTTCATTGTAGGGCACGAATTGCAAGGTCAGCATTTTATGACACCAATTTGAATATACCTTCATACAATTTATTTAAATTTTTGCCTGTTTTGGCTGAAATGCCAATAACATCATACTGGGGAAAGGCTGCTTTTATCTTTTCTGGTTTGCATTTTTTTAGGTCTATTTTATTGGCAACAAGCAAAACAGGTATTTTTCTTGCCTGGAGGTTTCCTATGATAGTTATGTTCACTTGAGAGTAGGGATCTTTTGTGCCATCCAGAACAACAATAACACAGTCCATATTGTCAAGCCATTTAATAGCGTCTATAACTCCTTTTGTGGCCTCTTTTGCTCTTGTCTTAGCTTCAGCTTCTTTCAGACCTTTTTTGATGAAATCCTCATAATCTATTCTTGTGGCTATACCTGGAGTGTCAACAAGATTAAATGTCAAACTCTTATTTTTGGATTTTATTGTAATCTCTTCTTTTATCTGGATTTCTCTAGTTTCATGAGGTATAGGAGAAACAGCACCCATCTCCTCTCCTAGCCAATCCCGACAAATTGCATTGGCTAATGTTGTTTTTCCTCCATTAGGAGGACCATACAAGCCAAGCTTGAATTGCTTTTTTCTTTTAAACAGATTAGTTACATATTTTGTAAAAAATCTCTTGATAATATTAATCATTTACCCTCACTTATATTCTAAAAAATCCACCCCTTTCTTTATATACTTTTCGTTATAAAAATTAGTAGTAATTTTAAAAGGGATTTTATAAGAAATCCACCTGCTTAAGAACTTCATGAAAAGGCCCAGAACTTGATAAAGTAGATTTATAAAGCTTTATTGATTTTACTTGAAATCTTTTGTTTTCAGGCCTTAGATTATTGATATTCTCCTTCAAAAGAGC
>JBBIVF010000027.1:0-9640 GCA_037439845.1 Candidatus Woesearchaeota archaeon | reverse complement strand
TCTGGCTATTGTAATGTGCGGAGAGAATCTAATATCGTCATATCCTGTTGCTTTTGTTATTTCTTTTGAAAGTTCAAGATATTTCTGTTCATTTTCAACACCTACCCAAATTACATTTATCTTAGATTGATTAGGAAACACTCCTATTCCTGCAAGGCCAGAATCAAACTGTTTGAACTTGATTTTTTCCAGATTATCCATCAATTTCAGAACATCCTTTTCATCTAAATCAGCAAAGAATCTTAATGTAATATGAAACTCTTTGGGAAAAGTGCATTTTGCATGCTTTAATTTTTTCTGCAAATCAACAAAATAGACTTACAATCTTCAGGAATATCTACTGCAATAAAACATCGCATAAAAATCAAAGAAAAATAAATATTATAAAAATTTATTCTTCATCTTCTCCAAAATCTTCAGTATCTTCGTACTCTTCTTCTGGCTCTTCCTGCTGAACCTCTTCTTCAGGCTCTCCAGGAGTTTCTTCTTCTACATACTCAATAACCTCTGCAAAACCTACTTTCTCTAATACCTTGGTTATTCTTATTTTGACCCTATCTTTTGCCTTGACTTTTGGCACAAAGACAACAAATCCCTTTATTCTTGCGAGGCCATCTCCTTTTTCTCCAACAGCCTCTATTGTAACAGTATACTCTTCTCCAACATTGATCGGCTTATTGCCGCTACCACCAAAATTTTTTCCATTCATTTAATTTACCTCATATTTTATTTTAATGGCATCCTTTGGATGCTGTCAAGGAAAAATTCAGTTTAGTTTATAAATGTAATGAATTAGAGATAGATAAATTTTATGATTAAAATTTATTTCAGCTTACTTATTAAACCCCTAAAAAAGCAGATTATAGCTTGTCTTCTCTATTTTTTCCATTTTTTAAAAATTCAAATAAAAAAAAAATAAAAAAATTAAATATCCTTCAATCCTTCCTCTTCAACTTGGAAGCAGCATTCTGCATCA
The DNA here is from genome assembly GCA_037439845.1 of Candidatus Woesearchaeota archaeon. Taxonomy (GTDB): domain Archaea; phylum Nanobdellota; class Nanobdellia; order Woesearchaeales; family JBBIVF01; genus JBBIVF01. The sequence continues at coordinate 8,664 of JBBIVF010000027.1, read as the reverse complement.
GCAAGGTTAGGAGCATCTATCAGCTTAGCAACTCTTGAACCTTTCTTGCCTTTTCTTAAGTAAATTCTAAATGTGGAGGCATGGCCTACTATGTGACCACCTATTGCCTGGGTTGGGTCTCCAAAAAACTGGTCTGGCTTTGCCATTACTTGATTAGTGCAATAGACAGCAAGATTATATGTGTCAGCAAGTTTCAAGAGATGATGCATGTGCTTGTTTATCTTCTGTTGTCTTTCTGCAAGAGTGCCTCTTCCCACAAACTCTGCCCTGAAATGTGCTGTCAATGAATCCACTATTATCAGCTTGACATTTAATCCATCCTTTATAAGGTCCTCTACTTTCTCTGCCAAAAGCATTTGATGGTCAGAGTTATATGCTCTTGCCACCTTGATATTTTTAAGAACTTTATTCGGGTCCATTCCAAAACCTTTTGCTATCTGCACAATTCTTTCTGGCCTGAATGTGTTCTCAGTATCAATATAGACTGCAACAGGATCTTTCTCTCCTTTTAATCTTTGTACTGAGACCGCAAGAACATGGCCTATCTGAGTTTTTCCAGAACCAAACTCTCCGAAACATTCCACTATTGCGCCTGTCTCAAAACCACCTGCAAGCATCTCATCAAAATTCTTTGAACCTGTTGAGATTTTAATGATATTCTTTCTCTTTTCCAAAATCTTTTCTCCTGATTCAAAACCCATATCAAGCAATTTTCTAGCAGCTTGAATTATTTTTCTTGCACTTGCTTCTGACAGACCTGTTAATTCCACGAGTTCTCCGACACTTGCGACTGCAATAGACATATAGTTATCATATCCTGAGTCAGCAAGTTTTTCAGCAGTAGCTGCTCCTACACCAGGAAGTTCTGTCAGGTCATTCTGTTTTTTTGCTGCTTTTGTTTTTGTCTCTGGCTTTAATTCCTGTATTTGAACTGCTTCAGCATCCATTTTTTCTCACCTTCTTCCTTTTTTACGAATCTGAAAAATAATTTCTATTAGATTTGAAACAAAATTTTTCATTTTTATTCAGCACTCTCCTGATTTTTCATAGAGAGATACTCATATGTCTTTGAAAGTATTAAGTTGGCCTTTGGAATATCTGCCACCCTTAAAGAATGAGAGCTTTTCCAGGTACCGTCCTTATCTTTGTATCTGCGCTCAAAAGAAACAGTCTTAAACTCTTTCACTTTGCCATCTTCTGCAACAGCTGAATTTTTCCATACTGTTGCCACCATTGCACCTGAGACAAATTTCTTCTCTGGCGTGTTTTTTATGCTTTCTTTTATTCTTTCTTCTTTTATTTGGTTATTCATTTCAACCACCTCATTGCTTTTCGCATTTTATTTCAACCCTGTTATCAGGGGAGGCAGATTGCGGACAATCTTACAATCTTATTCTATATTAATCAGAACTCATTTAAAAACCTCACAACAGCCTGTCCAGTGGGAAGTGAGGTTACTTTTATAAATTTCAAGCCTATTCTTATTCTTAATGAAAAGAAAAAACAAGGAATTGAGTATTGATGAAAAAGAAGCGAAAAGAAACAGACTTTATGCTTTTTTGCTGATCTTTTTTTTTCTCTCCAGTCTAAGCTTGAGAATGTATTTTTATTCTCAAACAGCACAATTCAGCGATGATAGGGCTTATTTTAATCTTATGCAAATTGAAAAAATTAAACAAAATAAAATAATAGATTTTCATGACAATTACAGTTATGGCGGAAGATATTATTTTTATCCTCCTCTCTTTCAACTAATACTAGGATATTTGAGTCTTATTTTCGGAATCGCTTTCACAGCAAAATTCATACCTGCTTTTTTCGCTTCATTGATAGTATTTGTGACATATGCTTTGGTATTTCAGATTAAGAAGAATAAAAAATCTGCTCTCTTGGCCGGATTTGTTTCTGCCTTTATACCTGTTTATTTTGAAAACACCTTTAATTCAATCTCTGTTTTTAGCCTTTTTATTCCTTTGTTTATCCTATTGCTTTATTCATTAATAAGGATAAATGAAAGAAAATATCTTTATTTGTTCGTGGCCTTAAATGTGATTTTGCCATTTGTTCATCCTGTTTCTTTTGTGTTGATATTCATATACGGAATTTATCTTCTCATACTGAAAATTGAATCTCTTAAGATAACAAATACTGAATCAGAATCCCTCATATTCGCGATATTATACAATCTTTGGATAACGTTTATATTGTATAAAAAACAGATTCTCATACACAAGTTTAATATAATATTTCAGAATATTCCTAAAGAGCTAATTAAAGATTATTTTTCCTCTCTAAGCTTTGCCTATTTCATATATGCAATAGGAGGCATAACCATAATATTTGGAATGCTCTCTCTTTATCATTTTCTTTTTGTCAGAAAGGTCAAAGAAAGTTATGTTGTTATATCTGCTTTGTTAGTGTTTGGAATATTAACTAGCATGAAATTTCTTGAGCCGACAACAGGATTTATGTTTTTAGGAATAATTTTTTGCATAATGTTTGGGCTTTATTATTCAGAATTTGAATTTTTCATCTCTACTTCGGTTTTTGATTTTCTGAAAAAATATATTTTCTGGATAATCATCTGCTTAATATTAATTACTATGATTGTGCCTTTATATTTTTCATCAACAAAGATTCTAGAGAATACGCTCAATGAAAAAGAAGTAGAAGCATATAACTTCATCAGATTAAATTCAAAAGAAAATTCCACAATAATGACAAATTTCAATGAAGGTTTCTATGTTTCTTCCATTGCGCGAAGAAAGAATTTTATTGATAAAAATTTCTTGGGTATAGAAGATATTAATAACAGGTATAAAGAACTAAATAAAATGTACAAATCCCCATTTATGACAGAGCCCTTATCTATAGCGAAGAAATATGATATAAGATACATTGTGTTGAGCAACAGAACAAAAAAATTCTTTAATACCAGCGAACTTCCTTATTACGATAAAGACTGTTTTGATGTTATTTTTGAAAATGACCAGGCCAAAGTATATGAAATTGAATGCAAAATTAAGAAAAGCTAAAAATCACTCAATTAAAATATTTCCAACCTTAAAATTTATAAATATATTAGATTTTTATTATAATATTATTTAATTAATTTACTCAATTAAAAGAGGTGGAATAATGTATAAGGTCGCGCCTTTGTCAAGCAGTTTCATGCTTGTAGCAATCCTCGGATTTTTGTTTTCCATGATATATGTATATAACAAAAATCCTTCCTGGGGATTTGCTTTTGCATTAGTTTTTGCAGCAATGTTCTTTGCTTCAATGTATTCTATGTCAAAAGCTCCGTTGAATGCATTGGAGCAGGATAAGCTATTGAAAAGCGAGAGAAAAATAGCAAAAAAAGAGGAAGAGATAGAAAAAGGATTTGAAAAGAATGAAGAAGAAATGAGGTGAATAAGATGAGAAAATTTATTGTTTTATTGATTGCTTTAGTAATTATCACTGCGTTTATATACGGATGCGGTGAAAAGACCGCTGAAAAAACAAGCACAACAACGCCAGAAGAAGAAAAAGTAGCTCCTGATGTAAAGCCAGAGGAGAAAATAGAGGAAAAAAAGACAATGCCTAAAGAAATACAAGACCTTATAACAAAGTCAGAGACAAAAGTACAAAGTATGCAGTATCTCTTAGATATTGTCACGAATCAAAAAGCAGAAGGTAAAAATAATATATATTATATCAAAGGAGATAAAATCAAGATAAAGCTCTATGAGCCCTTGACAACTCTTGCTAATGAGAGATATGATACAATATATCTTGATACTAGTGCTAAAACTGCGGTTGCGTATTGCGAAGACAAAACAAATCCTAGATGCACTGACCCAAACAAGACATTTGTGTTGTCTTATTCAGATGTTAAGGTTCCAAAGACCCCATATCAATGGATACATTCCTTTACTTATGCAGAAGTTACAGGACACGAAACAATAGAAAACAAACAAACAACAAGAATAGAGACTCCTGATGGAACTATATTATGGGTTAATGTATATAATGGCATGCCAGTGAGAGTATTCACAGCAGATACAGAATATCATTTCAAGGACTTTGCAACAAATCACTTGAAAGATAGTGATGTTACACATCAATTTATACCGCATTAATCTTTTGTTATTGTTTTTTTATTATTTTTTATTGTTTTTCTTTATTGAAAATATTTCAGAATAGTATTCAAAAAGTTTTTAAACTTCTTTCTTCTTTTATATGTATGGTTGAGGTATTTAATGAGAGAATTTCTACAGGAACAGAAGTTTTTGATGAATTGCTTAATGGAGGCTATGAAAAAGACACTGTAACTACAGTGTATGGGCCTGCTGGTGCAGGAAAATCAAATCTATGTGTAATTTCTGCTTTGAGTGTTGCTCGTCAAAGCAAGAAAGTTCTTTTTATTGATACAGAAGGAGGTTTTTCAATTGAAAGAGCATCACAAATAGATCCTGAGTATAAAGAATTGATGCGCAACATAATATTCATGAAACCCACCTCTTTTCAAGGACAAGAGAAAGCATTCCAGAAACTTAAAGAGATGAATAAATCCAACATAGGATTAATAATTGTAGATACTATTGCAATGTTGTATAGATTAGAACTCGGAAAATCAGAGGATGTGTATTCTATAAATAAAAGTTTAGGATTACAGTTGGCTTATTTAAGCGAGGTTGCTAGAAGAGATAAGATACCTGTGCTTATTACAAATCAGGTTTATTCTAATTTTGATGATAGAGGTTCTGTGAATATGGTTGGTGGCGATATCTTAAAATATGGCTCTAAATGTCTGATTGAAATACAGAAATTTCATAAAAGAAGAAGAGCAATATTAAAGAAACACAGGTCATTGCCAGAAGGCAAAGAAATAATTTTTGAGATTAATGAGCATGGATTTAGAAAAGTTGATAGTTTGCTTTAGGGCTCTGTGAAATCTTCAATAGTTGCCTTGAACTCGTCATCTGATTTTATCATGCCTTTTGCTTTCATATATTCTTTTGTTATTATCCAGAATATAAGGCCAAGAGATTTCTTTCCTTTGTTATTGCAAGGTATGCAAAGATCAATATAATTTGATTGATTGTTAGTGTCACATAATGCAACTATTGTTGCGCCTGAAATCATCCCATCCTTGACAACATTGAAATCTGGCCAAGCATCTGTGACAAAGATTAATTTCTTTTCTATGAATGTGTCCAGATTAAGATTGGTCAGCATGCCCGGAGCATATCTTCCTGGGATAGTGTCAATGCCAGTAAACTTGCCAAACATTTTCACTGGTCTCCATGAATTCTCTCTTCTTGAAACAACTAGTATGTCTTTAGGATCATACTGCTTCAGCATATTAATCAGAATACCAATGCGTTCATCTATTTTCTGCAGGTTCAATACAAAAAGCCCGTCTGACCTTGCCTTGTAGATGAAATTTTCCATATACTTGGTCTTGAATTTAGTTCCAATATGGATTCCTGATTTAAGATAAGTGTCTAATGGCACCAATAACTCTGCTTCTGTCATGGATTTAGCGGATTTAGAAGCTCTATTTAAAGGTTTAGGTCTTTTTTTATACTCACAATGTAAGTAAAGATAATATCAGCTAGGAAATAAGTAAAACTAAGAAATAATATTTAAATGCGTAAATAAGATTTAGAAAGGTTATGTTAAAAATCAATGAAAAAACAATTGCAAGAAATGTCAGAATCATTAAGAATGAATTCCTGCAGTTTATAGGTTTGCGGTTTCATCCGCAGCTGAATGAAAATAAAGCATTGGTTTTTGTGTTGCGAAAAAAATCAAAAGCAATTGTTGATATGTTTTTTGTTTTCTTTAATATTGATATTTTATGGCTAGATGAAAATAAAAAAATAATTCATCTCCAGGAAAATGCAAAACCTTTCTGCTTTTACAGGCCAAAGAAAGAAGCAAAATACATTGTTGAGTTGAGGAGAGGGATGATAAGAAGGAATAATATTAAACTCGATACAAAATTAGATTTCTAAAACTTTAATATCCATACAAATTCTGAATGTTCTTGGAGATTGCTGGCCTGCTTTCACAATACGCAAGACCTTGGCTTTTACATTATTTTTCTTGCAAATATCCAATATCTTCTTTTTCGCATCAGCAAATTCTTCCTCTTTCAAGAAATTATATAAATGTATTATTGTGCCTTTTTTTGATACTTTAAGTGCATCTTGCAAGAATTCATTTGCTGTCCTGGGCAAAGGCATTGCTATTCTCTCAAACTTCATTTTCAATTTCGGAATTATTTTTTTCACATCTCCATGTATGAGCTCTACATTATGCAATTTGTTCATCTCTACATTCTTAAGCCCAATTTCATGTGCAACCTTGTTCAATTCAATACCAATTATTTTGTTTGCTTTTGTGTTTTTGCTTAAAACACAAGGCAAAGGAGCTATGCCTGAGAACATAACTAAAATATTTTCACTTTTCTTGACTTGAGATGCTATTCTCATTCTTTCATGCGCAGACCTAGGAGAAAAATAGACCTTGTCAATATCAACAAACAATCTTATGCCATTTTCTTTATGTATTGTGGTTTTTTTTCTTTTACCCAATAAATGCACTGTTTTCTGCACTCTAAACTCTCCTTCATGGCCTCCTAGTTTCTTTAACACTGTCTTTATTCCTGGATTATTTTTCATTAGTAATTCAGCAAATAATTTCTGCTTTGGCACTATTTCTTTTGATATCTCAACTACTGCTATGTCTCCTATTATATCAATGCCAGTTCTTAATTTTTCTTTTTGCTTTTCTGCCAATCTTTTCTTAAATTCCTTTTTTACACATACAGTTTCTTTTCTTTTAATAAGATTGATGTCAACTATTTCATATGATGAAGAGAATTTTTTCTTTATCGGAAAATAAATAAATTCCTTGTCTTTTTTGTATTGATAATTCTTATCAAATAAATCTTTTTTTCTCAGCATTATTTTTGCTTTCTCTGCATCCTTTAATGGAACTTTTAGCGCTAGCATCTTTAAAAGAAATCACCTAGACCTTTTTGCTTTTGCTCTTTCTGGCTTTCTTTTAATTTATCCAAAGTAGATTTAACTCTTTCTAATGAAAAATCATGCTTATTCACCAGTATCTCAATTACTTTATTTTCATCAATAGCTTTCCACTCCAATTTGTAAGAATCAGTTGTCTTCATTTTTTTGAAAAGCTCAAAAACCTCTTTCCAGGAAAAGTCAAAATACTCATCCCATTTTACCTCTTTAAAAATTCTATCAAAATCATGGCCATATTGCTTGACCAGTTTAATTGCTGTTTTAGGACCAATACCTTTTATACCGCCGGGATTGAAATCAGTGCCTACAAGTACGCCAAGAACAATTAATTGATCGTGGTCAATGCCAAGATGCTCAAGCAACTCTTTGCTATCAACTAGTTCTGGCTCAATTTCAGTGCTTGCAAGTTTTCCTGGCAACTTTCTTTTTGTTGAGATAGATAAGTTTCTTATAACTTTTGGAGCTCCAAATAATATTGCGTCTATGTCCTGAGAAACAACAGCATACAAATCTCCTTTCCTGGTCATATATGCTGCCTGTGCCTCTCCTTCTGATGGTGCTTGAATAACAGGACAACCCATTGCCTCAATTAAGGATTTAGCTTCCTCAATCATTTCTTTTGAAAGCCTTGCTGTTCTTTGAGCATACTTTTTCATTGCTTCTATGTCCTCTTCTTCAACTGCTTTTTTGTGTTCAATTTCTGCCTTAATCTTAAGCTCTGCTCTTCTTTCTTGCTCTTGCTGCTTGAGTTTAGGCGCCTCACCGTCAAAGATAAATGCCAGCTTTATTCCATAACTCATCAGTTTTATTGTTCTTGTGAATAATCCTGTGAGGTGAGAAGTAACATTACCCTGAGAATCTTTCAACAAAGAGCCATCTCTTGACCTTATTGTTGTTAAGAATTGATAAAGAAGATTGAATGTATCAACTCCTAATTTCTTGTTTCTTAATGCTTCTATTTTTATGGGCTCTTTTTTCAATAATTCAGTTATTGCAACTCCCATCTTAACCTCTTATTATCAAAAAAATGAGATAGAAAACATAGAGAATTATAAATGAGACTCCTCCCCATCTTTGTAAAATATGATTTTTTTCCAAATATACATAAATAAAAAGCAATGTCGTGACAAAAAGTAGCACGAATATGTCAATTGTTATTTTCAAAGGAATCACTATTGGATTTATGAGTGAAGTAACACCAAGCACAAAAAATATGTTAAAGATATTAGACCCAATCACATTGCCAACAGCTATGTCTGCTTCCTTTTTTATTGCTGCTCTGACTGTTGTTACTAATTCAGGTAAAGAGGTGCCAACTGCAATTATTGTAGCAGATATAATATATTCACTTAAACCTATTAATTTTGCAAATGCAACAGCTCCATCAACTGTCCATTTTCCGCCGAAATATAATGCAAAAAGGCCTCCAGATATCATCAGAAAAATTAGATAATATGACTTTGTATGGAATTTTAGCTCTTCTTTGATAGTTGAAGATTTCTTTCCTCGCACCATTTCAAGTATATAATACATAAAAATTATGAAGAAACATAATAATATTAAACCATTGGCTCTGGAAAGCAAAAGTACATCTCCATTATTTGCATTAAGAACCTTAATTGAA
>JBBIVF010000026.1:0-11911 GCA_037439845.1 Candidatus Woesearchaeota archaeon | reverse complement strand
CCAGGAAAAAACCCAAAGTAGAGGCACCAGAGGTATAAGGAATCCTGATATTTTCAATGCTTTCAGATTGCCATAAACATCGCAGAATTTGCCCCAGACAGGCAAGAATATCACTTTTGATAATGGGTTTATTGCAACAATAATCATAAATGTCACATAACTGAAATTGAGTTGTTTAAGCATATAAACAGAGAAGAAAGGAGCAGAAAAATAAACAGCGAAATTCATCAAAACAAAGAACATGACAAACTTACCAAAATTATTAAAGGGCATTTTTTTTATGAATTGATTGAAAGTGAAATAATATAATTTTTGGGGCTTGAACTTTGGTTCATGCATCTTGGAAAACAAATTAGCTGCAATAAGCCTGAAAAGAAATGCTGCTCCAAAAATAATGATAAAACCTATAAAGAGATTTCTTTGCTTAAAATACTGCAACACAAACCCTCCTATAATTATCCCTAAAATAAGGAAGAAACCTAATATCCTGTTTCTCTGGCCAAAGTACCTGCCCAAGTAATCAGAACGCACAATGTCTTTCATCCAGGAGCTCCAGGCTGGTGCTATAAAAGCTCCTGCTCCAATTATAATAGTATAAATTAATATCACAGATGCAGCAATGTACAATGATTTTATACCAAAGATGAAAAATAGTACGCCAGGTATGAGCATTGTTAGCCACATAAAAGCCGCTATTATTTCTCCGCTAATAGATATGCTCTTTCTTGTGATTTTTTCTATTGCCTTGCGAGTCAAGAGCTGTGAAAAATTACCTATTAAGTGAGAGAATGAGGTCAAGAATCCGATGAGTGCATTATTGGCTCCAAGCGCCAGTGCATACGGAGTTATGTAATTATTACCCACTCCTTCAGCAAAAGAAGTAAAAGCCCCTTCTTTGATATTTATTCTTCTTGCTTTCTCATTAAGTATCTCTTCACTAAGGTCCAATTTTTCTTGAGGCATATTATCACTTCTTCTTTTCAACAAGTTGTCTTAATTCTTTTAACTCCTGCTTGATGACCTCAAATCCGCCCTGCCAGAATTTTTCTGACTTAATATTTATTCCTGCCTGCTTTAGTATGTTCTCTGGTTTCATTGAACCGCCTGCTTTTAGTATTCTCAGATAGTTAGGAACAAATCTCCTGCCTTCTTTCTCATATTTTCTATACAATGCAAGCACAAGAAGTCCTCCGAAAGTGTAGGAATAGCAATAGAATGGAGTATGATAAATGTGCGGGATATATGTAAATTCGTTCTCAAACATTTTGGGAATTTCCAAAGATTCACCAAATTGTGATTTAAGATTTTCATAATATGCTTTTTTCAGTTCATCAAGTGTTGCGCCTTTTGCTATTATCTCGTGAGCTTTCTTCTCGTAAATCACAAAATATGCCTGTCTTTGGATTGTTGCATAATGGTCGTCAAGCAATTCCATCAACAAACCCATTCTCTCTTTGTCATCTTTTGATTCTTTCAGCATTCTCTTTGCCAACAAAATCTCACCAAAAGTTGATGCTGTTTCAGCTAATGGCAATGCTGCCTGAAAGGTGAATATGGTATTATTTCTTGCAAGAACACTATGAATGCCATGGCCAAATTCATGCATCATTGTAAAGACATCTTTTCGCTTGCCAGTAAAATTAAGAAGTATGTAAGGAAGGATTTCATTTGTTACACTTGAGCAAAAAGCTCCGCTCATCTTGTTTTTCTGAATCTTTGAATGCACATGCTTTTTCTTAAATATGAGATTTGCCGCTTCATATGCTTCTTTACTGAACTTCTTCCAGGTATCTAGAACAATTGATTTAGCTTGTTGATAAGTGTATTTTCTTTCAGGCATATTATAAGGAGCATAAATATCATATCTTGTCATTCTTTTCAGGCCCAATATCTTTCCCTTAAGGGCAAAATATTCCTGAAACAAAGCAGAGTTCTTTTGCACCAGATTTAGTATTGTTTCAATTATTTCGTCTGAAATATCATTACTTAGGTTTTTGCATTGTATGGGTGTCTTGAATCCTCTAAGCTTGATATTCTCGTTTTTCCAATCCAGTACAATGTTTCGATAAATTTCTCCAAAAACAATATCTTCTTTTTTAAGACCATCAAACAAAAGCTTGTATGCTTTTTTTCTCACAGCAGGATTCTTGTGTCTTGTGTAATTAATTAATTGCTGTTTGTTAATTTTCTTGCTTCCCCACTTGAACTCCATGCGATTATAGATTATATCATATATCTTAGAGAGAGATTCTGTTCCTGTAAGATCTTTGAGGTTGATTATCTGTTCCTCTTTCTCAGAAAGAGTATATGGCTTGAAAAGTCTCAGATGCTCAAACATATAGCTATTTTTTCCTGCTGCTTTGATGTATTTCTTTGCTGTCTTGTCGTCCAATGACTTAAACCATAATGAGAAGAACATCATTCTGTTTGCGTTGTCTGTCAGAATATCATTTATCTTTGAGCAATGCGCGTGCCATTTTGGATTAGAGGTGTTTTCTGTTAAAGCCAATTCTCCATAAGCAGATATCTTACTTGAAATTATGGCTATCTTCTCTTTCAACTTCACAATTTCCAAGAATTTGCTTATCGGCAAGTCATTATTAAGAAGAGGCCTATATGAAACAAATTTATCTACGTCCTTTTTTAATTCTTCAAGAATCTTGTTTGTCTTCTTAAAATCATAAATATTATTGAGATTCCAAACATCCATGAATCTTTTTTAAAACATTAGATTTAAAAAAGTTTTGATGAGAATGTAAACACTAAATATTCCTGTTGATAAATTTTTATATCATGTTGGCTTTTTTTTGTAATATTCTGTTAGCATTTACGTGTTCTGCTGCTTTTGTATTATTTTTTTATATTATTATTAATTACTATTTATTAGTAGTTCTATTTAGCATAGTGTTTATTAGTGTTTATTATATTTTATGATAATATATGATAATAAAACAAAGCCAAAACGATAATTATATATAACAAGGTAAAAACAGTGCTGAAGTCAGTGATTAATTAAATAGAATTATAAAAAATACAAAAAATCTAAAGAAATCTAAATATAAAAAATAGATGAAGAAATTAGGAAAAAAGGGAAATAAATGGAAAAGAAAAAAAGAGAGATAATTAAAGAAAATATGCAAGAAAAAGACTGCCAGAAAGAAATAAACTCATTTCTTGAAAAATTAAATGAAGAGGATAATAGAACATTAGAGAAAATTGTAAAGTTAAATCTAGAAGAGATTGAGGAAAGATATGAGAAGCTTCTTGAAATTATGCCAGATGCAGTTGTAATACACAGTGAGGGTAAGGTTTTATATGTAAACAAGGCAGCAGCTAATCTTTTTGGAGAGGAAAGTGCAGAAGATATGATAGGCACTGACATAATGCATTATGTGCATCCTGTCTATCATGAATTTGTAAAGGAGAGAATAAAAAGCCAATCAGAAGGAAATTCTGTGCCTTTGGCAGAAGAGAAATTTATTGACAAACAAGGCAACATACTTGAAGTAGAGGTAATTTCTTCGCCTGTAAAATACAATGGAAAACCTGCTTTTCAGGTTGTTTTTAGGGACATTTCCCATAAGAAAGAAACAGAAAAAGCATTAAAAGAAAGCAAGGAACTTTACACTAATCTTTTCAAGCATTCTATGGATGGTATTTACATATCAACACTAAAAGGCAAGTTCATTGATTTCAATGAAGCACTATGTTTAATGCTGGGATATAATAGAGAGGAATTGCAGAACATTGATATAGCAAATATCTATTACGACCCTAAGGAAAGAGAAAATTTCAAAAAAATACTGCTTGAGAAGCAGTTTGTGTCTAAATATGAGATGGAGCTCAAGAAAAAAGACGGCTCAAAGATAATGGCAGAACTCAGTTCACAGGTATTAAAAAACTACAAAGGAGAGATAATAGGATTCCAGGGTATAATAAGAGACATCACTAATTATAAGAAAGCTGAAGAAGATCTGAGGAAGAGCGAGGAAAAATATCGCTCAATACTCAATGCTATTCCTGACATAATATTTCATCTAGACAAGCATGGCACGTTTTTATCTTATAAGACCCAAAAAGAAGAAGAGCTTCTTCTTCCTCCAGAGCAATTTCTAGGAAAAAAAGCACAAGATATTCTCCCACCATTTTTGGCAGAACTAACAATAACAAACATAAAAAAAGCTCTTAAAACAGGAGAAGTGCAGACATATGAGTATGAACTTGATATAGGCGGAGAGAAAAAAAAACATATGTATTTTGAGGCAAGAGTTTCTCCTTGCGGAAAAAATGAAGTTGTTGCAATTATAAGAAATAACACAGACAAAAAAATAGCAGAAGAAGAGAAAAATAGGTTATATGAAGAGAGATACATCCAAGCAACAAGAGATGCTCTGACTAATTTTTATAATGAATATGAGTTTGATAGAATACTAAGATATTATTATAATGAATGCCTAACCAAAGGAGAGGAATATGGGTTAATGATAATAGAGCTTGATAGGTTTGAGGCAATAGATAGAATTTATGGCAAGACATTAGCAGACAAAATAATAAGTGTTATAGGCAAGAAGATAAAAGAAGTTTTCGACAATCAAAAATGCGAGGCAGAATTTGGCAGAATGAGAAGCCAATATAACATAATCATAAAAAACTGCGAAAAGGAAAAAACAGAATTCCTCTTTGATAGAATAAAAAAGGCAATATCAGATTTAGGAGATGAAGAAGAAAAAAGCATGCGCCTCATTAAATTAACATGTAGCGTAGGCTGCAGCAAAATGACAAATAAAGTTAAGAGCGCTGGTGAGGCATATAAGATTGCGGACTTTGCCAAGAAAAAGGCAAAAGAAAGAGGAGGAAACAGGATGGTATATATGACAGAAGAAAACTCGGAAGTGAAAGAATATCTCTCTTCATTTAGATGGGTTGAAATCATAAAGAATGCATTGATAAAAGATGATTTCGAGCTATATTGCCAGCCAATCATTAATCTTAACATGAAAGGAATTAAAAGAGGAGAGATTCTAATGAAAGAGGCGCTCTTGAGGCTCAAACACAAAAACAGAATAGTGTCTCCAATGAAGTTCATACCTGCTGCCATAGAGTATGGAGTGATGAATGAAATAGACAGGTGGGTTCTGGATAACATATTCTCGCAATCTGCGAAAAACGGAAAAGTAACATACTCAATAAATATCTCTCCTTTATCAATAAATGACCCTGATTTTCTTGATTATGTTAGAGAGTTGAAGAGCAAATACAGCACAACCCCTGAAAAAATATGTTTTGAGATAACAGAAAACGTGGCAGTTTCTAATCTGGAGCAGGCAATTTATATAACTGATAAGTTTGTGCATTGGGGATTTTTGACAGCAATAGATGATTTTGGTTCAGGCGAATTTAAGATTGAACACCTGGAAAAACTGCCCATACAAATTGTGAAAATTTATGGAAAGTATGTGAGGGGCATCGGACAAAACAACAAAAAAAGAAAAATAGTAAAGGCAATAAATGATCTTGCCAAGAGTTTTGGTAAACTTACAATAGCAGAGCATGTTACAAACGAAAAAGCACTGGAAATTCTTGAAGATATGGGTGTGGACTGCGCTCAAGGCTATGTAATTGGAAGACCGAAGAAGATTTAGTTCTGAATGTGGTTTCAAGTTCTTTAAAATGAAAATATTTCCTTTGCTTTGAAATTATTTCAGGATTTGGGTGTCAAAATTAATAAATTTTAGAAAATAGAAAAAAATATGTTATTTCAAGTGCTGTTAGCAGTGATAGCAGGAATTCTCACAGGCACTTTCTCAGGCCTTACTCCTGGCATTCACATAAATTTGATTTCTTTGCTGGTGTTATCATCTTCTTCTTTTCTTCTTGCATATTTTTCAGTTGAAACTCTTGCAATCTACATCATCTCAATGGCCATCACCCATACATTCCTTGACACATTGCCCTCGATTTATCTTGGTGCTCCTGATGAAGCGCAAGCACTGAATGCATTGCCAGGCCATAAGTATTTGATGCAAGGCCTTGGCCATTACGCAGTTATACTGACTTTAATTGGAAGTTTTGGCGCGTTATTATTTGGATTGCTGATTTCTCCTCTGTTATTATTTTCAGTCAAATTTCTTTATCCTTGGATAAAGCCAGTAACTGCATTTATTTTGATTTTATTAATGATTTATATGATATTCAAATCAACTCAATGGAGAAAAAATCTTGTTGTTTTTTTGTTGTCAGGAACATTGGGCCTTATAGTGCTTAACACATCTAATCTCAAACAACCTCTTTTTCCTTTATTGTCTGGATTATTCGGAATGTCTGTGCTCATCTCATCTTTCATGGAGACAGAGCTGATAATGAAACAGTCTAGATTCAATCTCATCAATATCAAAGCATCTGATATCAGAAAACCGATAATTGCATCTGGCCTTGCAGGATTCATGGCCTCTTTTCTTCCTGGGCTAGGAGCATCAGAGGCAGCTATTATAGCTACGCAATTCTTCAGAAGAATATCGCAGCAGAGTTATATGATTCTTGTAGGAGGCATAAATACTGCTTCGATGTTGCTTTCGCTTATCACATTATTCGCAATAGATAAAGCAAGAAACGGTGCAGTTGTTGTCATATCAGAATTAATGAATATTGATTTAAGATTGTTGATATTGCTTTTTGCAGCATCTCTTGTTGCTGGCTCGATTTCAGTCATTTTAACGCTAAGGTTATCAAAGACTTTTAGTCAAATAATAGGAAAAATAGACTATCAGCAACTCATTTTAATTATAATAATATCAATAACTCTTCTTGTGATTAAGTTTTCAGGATTTATTGGCTTGCTGGTGCTAATCACCTCTGCATCTCTTGGTGTTTTTACAAATCTTATGAACATAGGAAAACACAATTTAATGGGTTGCCTTATTCTGCCTGTGATAATCTATTTACTCTAATTGCTAAATCTAGCTATAAAAATACAATTAGAATAAGCCAAAAACAGAAAAAGAAATAAGAAAAAATTTTAATTATTGACTGTTGCAAATAAACTTCTCAATGAAACAACCAACACGGCTGCTGCAATGAAGAAGATTATGTTTGTCAAGATATCTTTTAGGATTGTTCCTACTGCTGGCAATACGCCTAATGCTGCAGTGCCTGCAACCAGAAGGCCGATTGAGGCCAGTAAGAATCCTTTTGTTTCCTTCTCTGTTATGTTCAGAAAACCAACAATAATACCTAAGATTGCCAGCACTGGCGGAACCCAGTTAGCTGTTGGTATAAAACCGAACAAAATAGATATTACAAGGCCTATAATAAAAGCCCATCTTCCTATTAGATCTTTCATCAAATCACCCCTTATTTATTCCCCTTGTTTATTAGGAATATAAGTCAATTAGGAATACTCTCCTTTAAAAATATTTCGAATCAATATATAAATGAAAACTTTTAGAATTATGACTAAAATGTCACATTAATCTATAATTCACTTCCACATTATTTATATAGCCAAAAAACATTCTATATTATAGTTGATAAAATGAGCACAATTGAAAAAACAATTGAAGAAATAGTAAGAGAAGGCAGTTATGCGCCAATGCACTTTTATGATTTAGAGCCCAAAAGAGAATATTATATCAAAAAACCTTCAAAATCTTCTTCATTTGAAACTGATTCTTTTTCACCAACAAAAGTAAAGTACATACAAACTGATTCTATTGACAAATATTTTATTTCTGGTGGTTTTATAGATAGTAAAGGAAATGCACACGGCAAGACAGAGGAGCTTATAGAGAAGGCCAATAAAGTAAAGAAAGATTATATGATGTTTATGAGTTCTAAAGAAGGAAAAGAACTAGAGTATATGCTGGCTGACAACACTCCTTATGATGGCTTTATTTATACTGAAATGGAGGAAGGAATATTAGGAGCAAACATCACATCTTCAGATGGCAGGAATTACTTAGCTGTAAACTCAAGGTATTATGATTCTCTCTCTCCTGAAAAGAAGATGCTGCTTTATGCACACGAGACTATTCATAAAGCAGAGATTAATTCAGAAGGCAAATCAACTGAAAAATCAACAGAAGAAAAATCAGCACAGTTCTTCAATAAACTATATCAAAAATTCTCTGATACAAGACAGGGCAATGCTTACAGGCAACTTTATCAGATAACTTCAAGCAGGGCAGCTTCATACAATTAATTATTTATTTCTTAACTTAGAGAAAAATAATCCATAAACTTTATATAGGACTGATTTTCGAGTTTTCTTTGATGAAAAAAACAAAGCAATCAAACACATTAAGAAAAGTAGAGGAAAAATTAATTGAAGTTGCAATTGAATTATCTAGAAAAGGAGAAGGTGCTCTTTTTGTTATTGGAGACAAAGTAAATTATGAAAAATTAATCAAGCATCCAATACAAGCATTTAATGTAAATGATGTTGGAGCTGACAAATTATTGAAAAGTTTCGCCACAATAGATGGCGCTGTAATAATCAACAAAAAAGGAGATGTTGTTGCGTATGGCGCAATGATAAAAAAGCCAAAAGCATACATAGGTTATGGCACAAGACATGCTGCTGCAATGACAGCATCAAAGTATAACTCTAATGTTTCAATATTATGTTCTGAAGAAGAGCGCAAGGTCAAGATATTCAAGCAGGGCAAACTCGTGATGCAGATAGATCCTTTGCATAAAAATGTAGAGAAGGGCATACCTCAGATGGTAACTGTGCTTGAAACAGTTGGGGCTGGCTTTATAGGCACAATAGGTGCAGCTGCCTTGGCTCCTTCACTAGGTATTTCTCTTATTCCTGGAGTAATAATCTTTGGAGCAAGTTACATTGCCCTGAAAAAAATAGGAGAGCATTTCAAGAAAATAAAGCTTCCTGGTTTGAAGATTCTTTGATTTTTAAATCTCTTTTTCTATTGAAAATTATAAACAACCAAAATAAAGATTTCATTAAAAGCAATTAAAGTCGAGGTTGTTGTCTTTTCACGAAGCGATTAGGCGCGTTTTGAAGTGCATGCGGAAGGGGATGTTCCTTACGGGAGGGAACCGCATTCCAAGAAAACTTCAAAAGAGCGTAGTCCGACAACAACCCACGAAGTGAGACTTTAATTGCTTAATGCCCAAGAATAAAATATTCAGATTTTAATATAAAACTGCCAAAAATATATAAATTAGAATATCTAGAAGGTATTTATGAGGCATTTGACATTTGAGATTATTGCAATGCTTTTTATTCTTGTGCTTTCAGCAGGAATATTTGTGCTGAGAGAGGAAAGACCTGTTGAGCTCAAGAATATTGTGTTTACTCCTTCTGTCAAGGGCTGTGCTGAAAAAATACAAGAGCTTCAGGTAAGAGGAGTGGGAAAAGAAGAGCCTCCAACAATTAATGTCACTGATAGGAGCATACTATATTACAGGGCAATTTCGCATCAGTGCTGCAAGATGGTTGAGCTCACAAAGGAGATAGGTTTAGAGAAAATCGTGATATATGAGAACTGGACAGGAGAAGGATGCAGATGTATTTGTTATTCTGAAATCTCTGCCAAGATAGATAACCTTGAGCCAGGAACATATATGGTTTATGTCATTAAGAAAGAAGCTAATCAGCCTGACCTTCAAATCATATCCAAGCAAGTCACAATTTATTGATATTCTTGTTAAGATAATATTTAACTGCAGTAAGCAGAGGCAAGAACAAAACAAGGCCTAATATAAAACTAACCAGCCAATGTATTTTTGCTGCTTCTACCACAATTAAATAAGCAACCAGCAGAATGATAAATGATTGAACATAAAGTATGAATAGTTTTCCGAAATTGAGTATAGAGAATTTTAATGTCTGCTTTAACTTTACTTTTACATAAACAGGCGGCATTATGAAGAAGAGCAGAATTGTTAGTATTCCTGCTATTGCTAATATTATCTTCTGTACATTCTCAGGAGTTATGGCAACAAATGGATTGAATATTGCCTTTGCAGCAAAATACGCTATTAGTATTATGCCAAAAAAGAGCAAGAGATTATTCTTGAAAAAATCACCTGCATAAGGCAAGAACCTTATCTTCTCTTTTGAATATCTCTTTACAAAGTACCAGCTTAGTGACTGGGTTGCGCAGTACACAATATACATTAATAGCAAAAAAAGAAAAAGAAGGTTCATAAGGTCATTTCTTAATGCCTGTGTTTCAAGCACCATATCAATGGACCTTGCAGTAGTGTTCTTTACTATATCTTCAACAGTGTATTGGCCTGATGTGGCAAGCAAGGAGAATTTGTAAAGCTTCTCAAAGAACTTGAAAAAAAATGTGTTATATAGAAAACCTCCTAAAATCAATAGCATAAAATCAGCTAGGCCTGAAAACAAAAACATTTTCCAGCTTATTTTTTTAATCATTTTCCATACATATGAGTCATTATCACCAAGAACCAAGGTGTATATTTCTCATTATTCCTTGAAATATCTTGCATTAACTCATCTAATTTCATCCATCTATAATCCTCAACTTCTTTAGGATTAATTATCGGGTCCTTATTATAATTACCGAAAAACACATAATCAAACTCGTTCTCTATTAAGTTATTACTCACATCAACATTATATTTTATTTTAAACTTAAAATTCAGCTTTGCCTCAATACCCATCTCCTGCTCTAATCTTATTTTAGCCAATTCCTTGATAGATGTGGTGTTTTCAGGATGACTGCAACAGGTATTTGACCATAATCCTGCTGAATGATACTTGTTCTTTGCCCTTTTCTGAAGCAGAAGCTCGTTATTGTCATTCATTATAAAAACAGAAAAGGCCCTGTGCAATAATCCTAATTCATGCGCTAACATCTTATCTGCGTTTCCAATTACATTGTCTTCATCATCAACCAATATTACCTTGTTCATTTTTTTTGGATTAAAAACCTAATGGTTTAAGAACTTTTCTTTAAATTATTGAGCTATCAAAATTTGAGATTTTTTCTATATTGTAAAGATAATATAAAGACAAAAAAAATTTCTTTTCAATATATATTTTTATATTCGCCTAAAAACTATTTAAAAGCATTATGCTTGATATTGCCAAAGAACTTAACGAAGAATTTCCTAGGATTGCATTGGAGATAATAAAATCTCAAAGCCAAACTTATTCTAAACTTTTAAACAATGAGTGTTGTGATAAAAGTATAGAGGAAAAACTAGACTGCACTTGCTTAAATGATCCATACCGAAATAAGTACGGTATAATGACACACACAAAAAAATCAGTATCCTCATTTGAAAATTATAATGTCGTTTATTTTATTTCTGCCATCTCACCACAAAAAAAGATTAACTTAAAAGAAGAGATTGAGGAAATTTCAAAATTAGAACTTGTAAAGCTTGCATTAGTCTATCATGATATAGGAAAATATGAAATACAGTCATTTAGAGGATCTTTTCCTAACCATGCTGAAAAAAGCGCAGATATAGTCAAGCCTCATCTAATACAAAAATTATCTGAGAAACAGTGTGACTATGTTTTGAAATTAATAAGAAACCATCATTTATTAGACAAACTTATTGACATAGTTGCTGGAAAATTAACAAAAACGTACATTGATAGAGATGATTTCTGGAAAGAACTAGAAAAAGCAGAGGAGCAAACCAGTGGAATAGAGCAAGAACTCGCTGTGTTAATAATAGCTAATGTACTAGCCAAAGAAGAGAGAGATGTATTTCTAGAAGAGAAACAAGAAATATTCGAAAAAGCAATGCAGGAAGAATATAATAAAAAAACACAACCTTCGCCAGATATTATAAGACCCTTTAATGTAAGAAAAATTTATGATAAAACACTAGAGTTTCTGGAAATATATCTTAATTATATGGACTTTTTAAAAAAATAAAGATTCTGATTTTTTTCTCTTTTTAAATA
>JBBIVF010000025.1:0-12590 GCA_037439845.1 Candidatus Woesearchaeota archaeon | reverse complement strand
AAGCACATATTCAGTTTCTGGAGTTTTCTGCGCATATGCTCTTAGATGAATTCCTTCTCTTAAGTCATTAAGAACATCAATAATGTTTATGAACTCATTTTCCAAATATTGTGAAACCACTGGCATAAGCAACTTATTAATTTCCTTTTTTTGCTCTTCTGATAATGAACTGATTTTCTTCTTCAGGCTATCATAATCTCCATTGCTTGTTTTCAGCATTGCTCCGAGCAAGGTAGGTTCATCATTTTTTGTGTCTTCTATTCCAAGAGCCTGCTCAATCATTTCAAGAGGTTTTTCTTTCTCATAAACTTCATCCCTGATTTGATAGAACCATTCATGAACTTTTGAATTGGCATCATCATATTTTTGGCTTCTTTTTCTTGCAGCTATTCTTTCATTTTCCCTGTCTTTAAGGATTCTCGTAATCTGGCTCTCATAAAGTTTCTTGATAAATCCTGCCTCACATAAGTCTGAATCAATTTGATCAAGGTCTGCAAACCTGTTAGCCATCTTTTGAGACATACTTCCCTGGAAATATTTAAACAGCTCATCTTCAAATGAGGCACATATTTCGCTTGAACCAGGGTCACCTAGTCTTCCTGATCTTCCAATAAACTGTATTATGCTCCTTACTGATTGAGGTATATATGACAAGATTACGTGCAATCCTCCATTATCGTATGTTTCTTTACTTAACTTGATGTCTGTTCCTCTTCCTGCCATGTTTGTTGAGATTGTGACTATTGGACTTTCTCCTGCCTTCTTTATCGTCTCAGCCTCATTAAATCCATCTTCTGATGCGCTTTTTGCGGTTAGTACCTGTATTTTTTCTTTTCCGATAATTTTTGATAAAAGTTTTGAGTAGAATTCAGCTACCTGAGCATCCTCAACGCCAAGAAGCACAGGCCTTCCTTCCTTAATTTTCTCAACTATTTTGTTCAAAATGGCTTTAACTTTTGCTTCCATTGTGGTGTACATTCTTAATCCATAATCATTTCTCTGGCAAGGCACTGATGTTTCTATTTCTACTATAGGAACCTTGAACAATTCCTTGAGGTCGTCTGCAACAGGCATCACAGAGCCGCTCATCCCAGTCACATTGTCATAAAGCGCGAAATAATTAGTTAGTGATATTCTTCTTTGCTCCTTTGATTTGCCTCTGACTTCAAGGCCATGTAGGCTCTCTAGAGCTTCGTGTATTCCTTCTGACCATCTTGAACCTTCTTTTACCCTATGGGTGCTTTGGTCAATGACATAAATCTGTCCATCTTTTACAAGATAATCTCTTCCTTCCTTGAAGAATTCAGCAGCCCTTAAAAGAGAATCTATGAATTTAAGATATTTCAGGTTGAATGGAGAATCATATTTTATTTTCTCCTTTACTTCATCTCCTTTTTCGAGTTTTTCTGCTATTGTTTGTTTTAGCTTTATTTTTTCAGGCACTTCCAAGCCCTGCAGCATCTCTTCAATAAACTCAAAATAATCTTCTTCTCTGATATCTTGAGTTTCTTTTCCCTTTATTTTCAGGTAATTTTCAATTTCATTCCTATCAATTACTAATTCATCTTCTTTTAGAAGACCTGATTTATATAGCTCATCTAATCCTTTTTTAGAGAGCATTACTGTCTTTGTTCTTGAGTCAACAATATAATAAAGCTCTTCAAGCACATCTTTCAATTCATCCTTATGTCCATTTTCATATCTAAACAGATATTTTTTGTCATAATCATAAAGCTTATTGAATACTTCGCTATCTGATTTTATTGATTGTAAATAACAAAGCAATTTTCCTATTTCTGTGCCATATTTATCATTAATCTCATTCAGTATCTTCTTTATCTCGCTTCCATTTCCATTTCTCTCTATCTCTTCCAGCACTTCATCTATTGACATATTGCGAGAGGCTGCGTAATTTTTTATGGCTAGATTCTTTTCTGCCTGTCTCTTTTCATCTATTGAAATCAGCTCTTTTTCATATTCTTTTGCAATATTATTTTGTTTTTCTATAAGCATCTTTACTGCACTGGTGATGTTTGACATTTCTTCGTCTGATACTATCTTGCTCGGTGCAGAACTCAATATGTGCGGAGTCAATCCATCATCTATAACTATGTTATCTATCTCGTCAATGATAGCAAATCCAAATTTCTTTTTAGGATTGACCTTCTCTTCCTTTGAGAATTCAGTATTATCCCTTAGGTAATCAAATGCAAATTCACCATGATATCCATATGTTATATCTGCCTTATATGCATTTTTCTTGATTTCTTTGTTAATCTGGGCAGCATATACTTTAAGTTTGTCTTGTATTGTGTTCTCGATATTTTCTTGGTTATTCTCAAGAAGATGCCTCATTATTTCTTCAAATATCCTTCTTTTTTCTTCTTTGCTCTTTTCTTTGGCTTTTTTTTCTATCTCTTGCAAAGCAAATTGCTTGAAAATAGTAAGATATTTTATCATGACTTCTTGCGTGACTTCATCTTTTATTTTCTCAAACAATTCTTTATTGTATTCCTTGAAAGATTCATTAGAAAGTGTAACTCCAACACTAACTCCAAGTTTTTCCATTACCTTTTTTGCCTGTTGATAGTCTCTGTTGGCAAGGTACTCGTTGACTGTGTTGATATGCACTCCTTTTTCTGTTAGTGAGAATAAATATGCAGGCAGCAAAGCTGTTAAGGTTTTTCCTTCACCTGTCTTCATGTCAATAATTCCATTATACATTGCTATTGCTCCTTTTATCTGCTGCCTTGTTAATGACTCAATAGGTGTGCCTCCTTCTTTGTTGGATGGCAATTTACTTCTTACTATAGCCTCATGAACCAATGCATAAGCCATAGGAATATACTTTTTAAGAATACTTTTTTGTTCTTTCTTTATTTTCTTGGCTAGTGAATGAGTAATTTCTTCAGATTCAGCATTTATGCCATAATTTTTTTCAATACGAGCGTAATCTTCTTTTATTGATGTTTTTAACGAATTTGAAGCACTCAAAAGTTCTTCGTCACTCATTTTTTTGACTTCTTTGATTTTTTCAAGAACAAGGTCTGTCATTGATTCAAGTTCCTTTCCTCTTTGATAATCTCCATTAAGATAGGAAATAATTGTTTCAAGAGAGCCTTTTTTCTTCTGACCATTGCCAGAAATCTTGCTTTTTATCCTTTTTTCTGATGTCATAAGGTATTTTATGGTAGTTTGTATATATAAATGTTACTATTTATACTTACTTATAAGTAGCAACATTATTATTAGTATTATTTTCAGTATAGAAATAAATATTTAAAAAGTCTAAAACTCAAAAATAAAGAATTTACCAATCTTTCAGAAAATGTTGAATTTTTTGTAAGAAAGAATAAAAAATATTATCTAAACGATCTTGATCAGCATAATACATATTGCGAAAAAGTTGAAAAATAAATAATCAGCTCTAAAGAAAACACTTATAAAACATCTGCCAATTCTTGAAATTATGTTTTGTCCTAAATGCGGCGCAATGTTAAAGCTAAAAAAGGAAAATGGAAAAACAATTCTGAGTTGCACATGCGGTTATAGTTCTGAAAGCAATGTTCAATTAAAGGAAAAGATAAAGAAAAAAGAATACGATGACATAGTTGTTGTTGATAAGGACATTGAAGTAAATACAAAGGTCAAAGAGAGATGCCCTGAATGTGGCCATTCAGAAGCTTATTTCTGGGAATTGCAAACAAGAGCTCCTGACGAGTCGCCAACAAAATTCTTTAAATGCGTTAAATGCAAGCATGTCTGGAAAGATTATGATTGAGGATATATTAAAACTCATAAAAAACAATTCTTTGGAAATAAAAGTAAAGGCCAATTCTAACAAGCAGAATGTTTTTCTCAAAAATGGCGAGGTCTATGTTGAAGTAAAAGAGCCAGCCGAAGAAAATAAGGCAAATCTGGCAATAATCAAGCTTTTTCAGAAACTCACAGGAAAAAAGGTTAGGATAGTCAGGGGCATAACCTCGAAAAATAAAGTGTTGAGGTTTAGCGATTAATTTTCTTCATCTGAAGAAAAGAATTCATTGAGTTTTTTGCATTTCTTTTGCGCTGACCAACTAACTTTGTTTTTCATCTATGCACCTCTTTTGCTCTGCAAAAAAATTGAAAAAACAATGTTAATTTTTATGTAGCAGCTAATATATAAAGAAATTGTAATTAAGAAATATATTCTGAAGAAACGAAAGTGTAATTTCAGAATGATGACATGATGTTATCATTTATTGTTTTATTTGAAAATTATAAAGTTCTCAGTTAATGTCAATCATGTTTTTATGGTTCTGTTAACTTAATCTTTTAAACTTCTCCTATTACTCATTTAATAATCATCAACATCTTTTTTGTATTAAACTCAATCTTTGTTTCTTATGCAATTGTTATAACTTTACTATAAGATTGTTTAATCAAAAAAGAATCTATTTTTTAGTAGTAAAAATAAAAACATTTTTGAATTGTTTTGGGTTACCACTTTTTTTTATGTCTCGTAGGAAAAAATAGACAGTAGAAGAAATAGAAAAAACATTAGAAGATATAGCCTTAGAAATTTATATAAAAAAAAATAGAGGAGTTAAAACCTAAAGTAGAGTAGTTGAGCTAGGAAATACAACAACTTTTCAAGTATGAAAAAATAGAAGATCTAATCCAAAATTCTCCAAATAAAGAACATTACAAAACAATATTAAAGATCATAGATGAAATGCACGAAGAAAAAGATACTGAGAGACTGAGAAGTTATAGAATCGCTATGCATCTTATAAGAATGAACAGAGGAATGTACGAAACTAATGAGATATTTAATGAAAAAATTCAAATGCTGGCTTTATTTATGAAGGATAAAGACATTTTCAAGGAAGAATATCTAAAGTATTTCGGAGATTTTTGTAAGAACTGGAAAAAAGAAAACATGAAAGATTAATGTTAAATTATTACAATAAAAAAATATTTGAAGCCAGAATATTATGCTCAGAGTATGGACTAGATATTGCTTCAGCATTCTTAAAATCAAGTATGATTGAACCTAAAAAGACAAACTTGCTTTTAGAAAAGTTTATTGGGTATCTTGATAAATTGGAGTTAGCTAATTTGGATTGCTTAAATAAATAGATATAGTATCAATCAGTATATTCCTATATTAAATCCTCTCAAAACCAGATTCTAAAAAAACCTTTATAACCTATATTTTAAAAAGAGATTTGAATATAATACTGCCTTTCAAATATTCTCCCTCTGGAACAAGAGATTCTTTTAATATAACCTCCTAAACCTTTTTCAAATCATTATTTCTTTTTTATCTTGCCAGGGTCAAGAGATTTGTCAAATTCTATTAAGGCCTTTATTGAATTCTCTTTCATCTCAAGAGTGTTGGCATCGAATTTCATATTAAGGGTCTTGAATGTTTGTGTCAAGAATGTTATATTCCAGATTGTTCCCAAATCATCTAAAGTCTGCACTATTGTTATAATTTTTAGCGGAGAATCCTGCGGATAATTTTTTTTCTGAAACTCAAGAGCTTATTTTATTGCCTGTTCAAGTGTAGTCTGAACCTTGCCAAGGTCTAATGGCATGACTTTTGTCTCTGGTTTCTTGAAAACATCAAAATCACCTTCTTCCTTGACATGAGAATGACCTACTAGAAAAGTATGGACTTTGTCGGAATTCTTGTCAGTATAGCCTATCTGCCAGACATCCTTCTCTTCATGGTCAATCACAATAAAACCATAAGAAAGAAAATGATTCTTGTTATTTTTTTTAAAACTTTTGAACACAGTACTTTTTTCAAGCTCCTGAAGCGCCCCTTTTATATCCATTGATTAAGATAATTTTGTATACTTTATAAAATTTTATCACAAAATCAAATATAAACTGACTAACTACCTGTAAGAAGTGAATTTATTATTTAATAGAATTTACACAAAAATTTTTAAAGAAAATCCTTATAAAGTATATATAAGAGGTGGATAGATGAATGCATTTATTATTGGCCTGATAATAGTATTGATAATATTAATCTTGGGTTTTGTTTTTATCAGGGCAATTGTAAAGGCCATTTTATTTTGTATTTCAGTTCTTCTAATAGCTTTGATATTATTCGGCCTGCTTGTATTAGCAGATTCAAAACAGCTTGACAGGAATTTCAAGGAAGGAGGAAACATATTCATACTTGAGAAAGATAGCGATATAAAAGCGGTCTTTTCTTTGTATAATTCAACACTTGTACCTCTCTCTTCTTATGATAAATATGAAGATGCTAAATACACTAATTATGCTGAGTTCACTAGAAAAGGGTATAGGGTATTTATTATGAATGAAAGTGTCTTTGACAATCTTAAAGATAATATGATGCTGTATTTTGATACAACTAATGTCACTATGTCTGCTCAGACTTTGAAGGGATATCTTCTTTCTGAAAACCCAGTTGAATTGATGCTGGCAAGGCTGAAAGACATTGATGTGATAGTAAATGACATAGAATTTTATGATTTTTTTGACAAGCAGATAAATGATAATGAGCTTAAGTCATATATTTTTTATAGTCTTATCAAAGAGCAAGGTAATTTGTTTGCATTTACGATTAAACAGTATTCATATGGAAACCTGAGGCCCTCAAAAGAAACGCCTACTTTTATTTTTGTGAATTATTTTGGGGACAAAATAAGTAAAGCTTTTTTGAAATATGACAAGATAAAGGAGAAAGTAAAATGAGCATATTTAGTAGGTTCAAAAAAAAGGAAGAGCCAGATTTTGATATAGAGAAGAGTTTTGATATAGGAAAAGAATTTGATGAGAAGCCGCCTCTTGCAGACACATCTGGCCACGAATCAGGATTGCCTCCATTAGATACAACCCCAGGACCTGCACCAGCAACAACCCCTTTTCCTCAAGCGCCAACTCCTCAATTTTCACAGCCTGCATCCATAAGTGAGGCAAAACCATTATCATTCCAGCAACAGCAAGGATATGAAGTCAGACCTGTGCAGAAAGAAGAGCCTCGTTTCGAGAGAGGAAAGGACATGGAATTGATACTTTCAAGATTAGATACTATTAAGGCGATTCTTGATTCAATTGAAGTGAGGTTAAGGGCAATTGAGAAAGAAGCAACGAGATCAGAAGAGAAGAGATACTGGTAGATATCAATATATCTTTTCTGTTGCATTGGTTGTTTTTGTACTAGACCAGCTCACAAAACACTTTGCTTCAAGAATCAAAGAGAGCATACCCATCATCAAAGGTGTTTTTCATTTAACATTGGTCAAAAATACAGGAGCAACCTGGGGCATATTGCAGGATCAGCAGGTTTTTTTGACTTTAATCTCTGTTTTCATAATAATGCTTGTTTTCTTCTTCCTAAAAGAGTTTGAAGATAAGTTGAGCATCAACACTGCTTTGGCATTCCTTCTTGGAGGAACATTCGGAAATCTTATTGACAGATTGACAAAAGGCTATGTTATTGATTTTCTTGATTTTAGGATATGGCCTGTGTTCAACATCGCAGACTCTTTTGTGTTCGTGGGTGCATTGTTCTTGATATATTATTTATTTTATGAGAAAAATGAGAAAAAATCCTAGAATTCTTCAAACTCGTCTAATTTCTTGAGCTTGCCTTGCTTTCTCAGCCATTCAACCTGAGCAGGCCTGTACTTGAAAATTATATCTCCTCTTTCATCGCCACCTAATTCCCAAGGTTTTACTATCACAATATCTCCTTCTCTTACCCAAAGCTTTCTTTTCAATTTTCCTGGTATTCTGCACACTCTTGTCTTTCCATCAAGGCATCTTACTCTTGTTCTTGATGCTCCTAATCTTGCTTCTAAAATTCCTAATGTTTCATTGCCTCGAGGAAGCCTTGTTCTTGACAATTCTATCTGTTCATTCTGCTCTTCCTCTGACATCTCAATCTCTGGTTCTGGTGGCTCTTCTCGCATATTACTCTCCCATATTGGCGTATTTATAAATATTTAGGTATTTCAAGGGTTTTAAAGGAGTTCTATAAATCCGACATCAATCCTTAAATTAATTTATTATTTTCTCTAATTTTTTAGGATTTTCAATAAAATCAATATCAATTATTGGCCTGAATACCCTTATAGAATCATCAAAACCTATTCTATAGCACATTGTATTGACAAATACATCAATAAACGGAAAATTCTCTAATGACGAAAAATCATAAGTATTGTCAAGAAAAATATACACATTCTTTCCTTCTTTCAGCAATTTTTTCTTTAAGTCAAGAGCTTTCTTGATATTTGATTGGCCTGGTTTGGTGCTAACAAGTATGCCGATGTTTTTCGAGGCATTATATTTCATCCATGCTGCCTTGATTTTTTTTCTAATATGCGCGACTTCCTTCTCCTCTAACCTGAAAAAACTTCTTGTTTTGGGGTTGAATACAAAAACAGGTTTCTTCGTCTCCAGCAATATGAGTTTAGGATGAAAGAGGCCATCTCCTATATAGAGATAAGCATCAACATTCTTTTCAATTGAATTAATAGCAATATAGTCGCAGCCAAGCATCTGACCAGTATAGAATGAATGCTTTCCTTTTCCAAAAAAAACTTTTTTTCCTTTTAATTGCTTTTTTATATCCTCAAGGCAGGAAATATACTGCACTGTTGTCAGAACTCCAATTTTTTTTGGCAATTTATCCACATACTTTGATACATCAACTTTGGTTTTTGACCTGGCCTCAAGGAATATTGTCTTCATTTTAACGAATTGGATAAAATAATATATAAATTTTTGTTTGAGTTTTAGTTAAAAGGAGGAGAGTTATAAAAATATTTTATCTAGAAATAGACAAGAGAATCATATGAATAATAAAGAAGTAAAAGAACTCTATCTTGAAGAGTCTGCCTGTCTTTCAAGCTCTAATTTTTTGGCTATTGCCACGCTTTCAGGTTTGTTATTAAACGCGTTGATGACCTCATCTGCAAGACAATTCTCAATTGATTTTTTCGAGTCGAATGATTTTTGAAATGCACCTTGCGTCATTTGTCTTAAAGCAATATCCACTCTTCTTTGAGGAGCGCATTCAACTGCTTTTGGATATCTTGCTCCTCCATACTCTATTGTTACGATTTCTTCTCTTGGAGCTGCATTTTCAATGGCTCTCACCAACACGAGTATGGGGTTTTGTTTTGTCTTCTGTTCTATTATTTCAAGCATTTTTTCCATAATTATATATACATTGTGGGATTTTCCTGTCATTGTTCCAGAAGAAGTCTTGTGTTTTTTTGCCTTATGGCCTGGCACCATTATTTTATTCATAAATCTCTCTACTATGAATGTCTTTGACTTATGGAATCTCTTGCTTATGTTCTTTCCGCCTGTTTTTGGCACAATATTAGGTGTGAGATTAATGTAATTTTTAAGGCCAGGGTCAAGCACAGCAATGCCAGAAACACTCCATCTGTTGAAGGCTTTTATCTCATTCATTTTTATTTCCTTGCTTTCTCTATTTTTCCTTGTCTCAATGCCAGCAGTGATTGGTCATTAACCTTGATAACTGCATATCTGACTCCTCCCATGTCTCCTTTTGACCTTCCCATGTTACCGCCTATTCTTTCAATGACCACTTCATCGTGCTCGTTGACCAACTTAACAGCACCATCTCCTGGCAAGAATGCTAGAACTTGTTTTCCATTCTTCACAAGCTGCACTCTGACGCACTTTCTCATTCCTGAGTGCGGCTGTTTTGCTTCTTTCTGAACTTTTTCCAGAACTATTCCCTTAGCTTGACTGGCTCCCTCTAAAGGATCTGCCTTGATGGTAAGTCCAAGAGTTTTTCGGACAAATTTCTTGTTATTCCATTTACTCTGAATCCTTCTTTTCTTTAATTTTTTTCCAGCATTTATTCCTCTTGTTTTGCTTCCCATATTAATGTGCCTCTTAATGCGCCAATTGAACTTTTATCTCTTTTATATCCTCAAAATACCTTTGCGCTATTTTTTCAATTTCGCGAAGATTTTGAGCTTTTTTACCGATAATTATGGAATTTTCTTCCATATTATCACCATAAACATAAATAATCCCTTCTTTTTCTTCGATGCCCTTATATTTGCGAGGATAAAGAAGGTTTTTTATGAATTCTATCTTAATTGGGTTGAACTCAACAACCCTGACTTTCTTTTTTAAGGCATTTTCCATCTTCTTTATATTTGTTGCCATTTTGCCAATAGCTTTTCCTATTTGGCCTGGCTGCACCACAAAGACAATATGGTGCTCTGTTTCAAGACAATCCTTGAGCTTGGCATGAGTTATCTTCTCAAAAACATTCATGAAGAGCATTGCAGTCTGGTCGTATTTTATCTTCATTTTAATAATCCCACGACTGAAATAGGAAAAGGTTTTTTGCAGATGATACCAAGCTGAGTCTGGTCAAAATCAAGTTCAACAAGTTCTATTCCGAAATTCTGGGAGTAAAAAAGAAGGTCCTCTTTGACATTCACATCAATATTGTTCGTGGCATAGACCTTTGCTATTTTTCCTCTCTTTATGTTCTTCAATGTTTCGTCTTTGCCTATCACCAATTTATTTTTTCCTAGGTTTTTCTTTAATTCCGCGACAATCTCTGTCTCTTGTTTTTTTGCCATTTTCACTCACCTTATTTCTCAGATTTCATTATCAATCCTAAAACCCCTGTTCCAATAGGAACTGGCTGGTTAAGCATCACATTCTCAATGACAGAGTTCAATTTATCCTCTTCTCCCACTATCGAAGCTTCTATAATGTGCTTGATAGGAGTCTCAAATGATACTCTTGCCAGGACACTTGACTTGTCTTTGACAATACCATATCTGGTTATTCCCTTGATTGTTCCATCACTTGTTATTATATCCGCGACTAGCATGCTGTGCCTCATATCCACTTTTATTCCTTGTGATTTCAATACCTTGTTTATTTCTATTATTATTGCATTCCTCGCGGCTTCAATACCAAAAACATTCTTTATTTCGTGGATGTCATTGGAAACTGTCCTTGTATCGTCGCACCATTCCTGCTTCAACACCTCTTTGAGATTTGTCCCTGCTGTTATTATCATGAATTCATCATCTTTTTTTACAGGAAGTACCTGCTTTATACCCTTTATTCCTGCCACAGTGATTATCTTGAGCTTCTCTTTCAGCTTGAAAAGCTCATTCATGTCCTCTTCCTTCACGCTGACAGTGATTACATTGTCTTGTCTTTTCAATTTGTTATGCTTGAAATTCTTTTCAATCATCTTCTGGACATTTGATGGCTCAATACCCATGCTTTTTATCTTCTTCTCGTCAAGCGTTATAGAAACAGAAGAATCAGCTATATTGATTGAAAATTCTGATGTTATTTCCTTCAATATTGTTTCTTTGATATTCAAGGCTATCTTTCTTACCTCTTCAGAGTTTTTTCTCACATTCTCTTTCAGATAAATCTCCATCATAGGCGTCAAAATGGCTTTTCTGGCATCATATATTTCTATGATTCTCGGCAGGCCTTGAGATACCTGCACCTCAGAAGCGCCTGAGAAGTGCTTGACATTCAATACCATTTGCGTTCCTGGCTCTCCAAGGCTCTGGGCCGCAACAAGACCAACTGCTTCTCCTGGCTCTACTTTGGACTCTTCATACTCCTCTACGCACCTTTCAAGTATTTTCTTTAGCTGTGCTTTAGTGATCTTTCTGTCTGCCAAAGTTTTTTTTAATTTGTTAATTATATCAGGATTAAGTTTTTCTTCATATTCTGCATAGAGTTCATCCATCTTACATCTCACCTAAAACTTCATCTACTATTCTTTTCACATCAAGCTTCCCTGCTTTTGATTTTGATACATCGATACCATCTTCACCATATTGGAATTGTATAATTCTCTTTGAGGCATCTCTGACAGTGCCATCATACTCTACTCTCAGGTCCTGCATGGCATTTGCGAGTCTCCTGTACATGTAACCTGATTTTGGAGTCCTCAAGGCAGTGTCCATAAGAGAATCTCTTGATGTCATTGCCTGGAAAAATAACTCTGATGGAGTCATGCCTGATTTGAAACCATGTTTGATAAAGCCTCTTGTATCAGGGTCAAGGCCTCCTCTCTCGAAGCAGGACAATGTTCTATCAGTGAAACCTTTGTTTATCCTTCCTCCTTGCAAGGATTGCTGGCCTACGCACGCAGCAATCTGTGCTACATTTAGAGGCTTGCCTCTTGCGCCTGATTCTATCATGACTAATGTTGGAGTGTTTTTCTTCATAAATTCAGAGACTATCTTGCCTGATGCGTCTCTTGCCTTATTCAATCTTTCTAATATCTTGAGCTCTAATGTTTCTGCCAAGCTCTTACCTGGGAAAGGCTCCATTGATTTATCATGATATGAAGCAATCATCTTACTCACATCATTGTATGCCATGTTCAATATTTCATTTATCTTTTTGATTGCCTCTTTAGGAAGGTCTGTGTCGGACAATGATGTTGTTAATCCATATCTCTGCAATGTTTCTGCTCCTAACTTGAAAACTTTTGACAAGAATTCCATTGTATATGCTTCACCATACTGCTTATGGAGGTTTCTTAGCAGTAATCCTGACCCATGTCCGATATTCGC
>JBBIVF010000024.1:0-14232 GCA_037439845.1 Candidatus Woesearchaeota archaeon | reverse complement strand
TCGTAGATTCATTGTCCATTCTCTCGATAAATGCCTCTATGTATAAACTGCCTCTCAAGACAAAATCAAAAGAGAAATACGCAAAATTCGAGCTTCAGCCGTCTTCAGTTTCAGGAGCAGAAGAAATACAGCAATTTGTCTATCTTTTCGTCTCTAGGATAAATGATCTAGATGCCACTGTGCTTTTCATTGCAGATTCTCCTCAAAATGAAAATTATCTAACAAGAGATACTGTTTCTGAATTCGCTGCAGACGGAGTTATCCAGCTTAAGATGATGAGCATGGGCAAGACAGTTACAAGAACATTAGAAGTCAAGAAAATGAGGAAAACTAAAATATCGCCCGGTCTCAATACAGTCGAGATAACAAAGCAAGGCCTTAAGATAACAAAGTTCGAGTATTAAAAAATGAATATCCTGATAGTGTATGACAATGTGCAGGGGGCTATCAAAAAAATAGTAGATGTGATGCTAGAGACATTGAAGAGCTACAAACTCATCCAAGTAAAGATAGACACATTGGACAGCTTCAATGAAAAAGACCTTGAAAAAGCTGATCTTGTCATGGTTGGCTGCCCTACTGTGAAGTGGGGGTGCACTCCAAAAATGCAAAAATTCTTAGAGTTTATGAAAAATAAGAGAGTCAAGTCAAAAGCAGCAGTAGCCTTTTCAACTTCTGAAGGCTCTTTTTTTGGTGGCTCTGCAGCAAAAAAGATATTCAAGTATCTAAAGAATATGCATTTCAACATGATAGCTAAAAACTTAGAGATAGAAGTAAAAAACCAGCAGCTTCCCTCCCAAGAGATTGAACACATTAAGAATTTTATTAAATATATCTGGATGTACTAAAAATGGAAACAAAAAAAATAGGCTACTCTGCAAAGAATCTCACAAAAAAAGTCTATGATATTATTAGAGATACCTGGCCAACATACCCTACTGGTGTGTGCAAAGTACTAGGGCTTGAGCCGAATGTTTCTAACATATCAAAGATAAAATATCATTTTGGTTTGTTAAAAAAACAAGGTCTCATAAACACCAGAAAGATAGACAGGGCATTGGTTGCTTGGCCAAAAGAAATAGAGAAATTAAGAGTTGTGCATGAACTTTTGAAGGAATGAAAATGAAGAAGGCAATGACTCCAATTGCAGCACTATTCATCTTTTTGTCATTTATCGTGATAATTCTGCTAATAATAATCACTTGGTTGGTAACATTCTTATGGACAAGAGAAATTTCATGTGAGGGCATTTATTTTAATAATGTTACTTTTGATAATGACGTTATTTTCGTGAATATCATTAACAATAATACTGCTGTGATAGACAATATAGATTTTTATATCAACGATATATGCAAATCCTCCTTCAATCAAGAAATCAAATCAGAATCTAACAAAGAAATGGAAATTATTGTAGATAAGATGTGCGTTCCCTCAAGGACACTATATGCAGAGATACATTTGAGACATGGATTTTCTGAAACCACTTGCGAGATAAAAAATGAGATTGGTTCTTGACTTGAAAAAAGATGTCAATCAGAATGCTTCTATTTATTTTGATAAGGCAAAAAGATGTAAAAGGAAAATAGAAGGAGCAAGAAAAGCGATTTCTGAGCTTAAGGAAAAATTAGATTTGCTAGAAAAAAAGTATGAAAAAGAGAGGCAAACACAGCAAAAGCAAAAAAAGGAAAAAAGAAAAAAACAATGGTATGAAAAGTTCAGATGGTTTTTCACCTCAGAAGGATTTTTAGTTATAGGAGGAAGAGATGCCATAACAAACGAGATAATAATAAAGAAACATGCTGATAAAAATGACCTTGTATTTCATACAGATATGGCAGGCTCTCCGTTTTTTATAATAAAACAGAATTCTAACCCGAATAAAAAAATAACAGACAAGTCCCTCAGCGAGACTGCAAGCGCCACTTTCATATTTTCAAGAGCTTTCTCGACAGGTTACTATACTGCAAAAGTATTTTATGTCAATCCTGATCAAGTCACAAAAGAGGCCAAAGCAGGAGAGTACCTAAAAAAAGGAGCTTTTGTAATAAAAGGCAAAACTAATTATGTTGAGCCATCAAATTCACTCGCAATAGGTCTTTTTCAACAAGCATTGATGTGCGCTCCCTTGGAATCAGTCAAAGCTAATTGTAAAGAATATATAGAGCTTAGGAAAGGACAGAAAAAACCTTCTGATATTGCCAAGTTGCTCAAGAAATATTTTGATGAGGATATTGATGAGATAATAAGAGTGCTGCCTGCTTCTAATCTTGAAATAAAAGATATAAAGATGAGTCCTTTGGAGATGACGAGAAAATGAATCTCAAGACTCTGAAAGCAGAATCCCATAATCTCGAGCCACTTGTAAGAATAGGAAAAAACGGTGTCACAGATAACGTTATTGCAGAGATTAACAAGCATCTAAGACTTAAGAAAATGATTAAGATAAAAATATTAAAGTCCTGCAAAGAGAATTTTGAAAGCAAAGATATAATTAATAAAGTGCTTGAAAAAACTCAAACCATTCTTGTTTCAAGCATAGGCAACACATTCACCATATTCAAAGGGTCATCACAGAAGATAGGGCAAAATCAAGGATAAATATTTAAATGAAAACCCCTATGTAAAATATAAAAAAAAGGCATAACAAAATGTCGCTGTTAGAAACACAAGAAGAAATAGAAAGGATAAAGCAGAAGCTTGAGCAATTCAAGCTGGGCAGTATGGAAGAGGCAGAGCATAATGCTAGAGGCCTTTTTGTAAAATTTGATTATCCAAAACCATTCCACAAATACAGGCTAGTCATAGAATCATATGAGATGTATGTTGAGGAAGCTTATTTCTGGATGCTCTCAAACCTCAGAGAAGATGCAGGTTATGTAAATATAAAAAAAATAACTGATGTGTTCGCAGCTTCAGAAGCATCTTCATTCTGGGGGTCTGCACAACAGAGATTACAAATAACACAAAGTAACATTGCCTCGTATTTGAAATATATTCACGACATGGTTCAGACAATGATAAGAATAGTGAATGATCTCAGAATAATTGATGAAAGGTTAGAATATTATCAACAAGCAAAAAAAGGCATGGAATCTGCAATAATAACACTTAAAGGTTATTGGACAGATATCGTCGAAGGAGGCAGGAATTCTCCTGCATCAGTTACAGGTTTAGCATCTCAAGTAGGATTTGGAACTCTTCCTGACCTTTTCTTCTCCACTCATCCAAAAACAGCAGCAGATATAGATAAAGTAGTGGATAACATGAAATTTAATCAGCAGGTACGTACAGTGTTAAAGAGAAAACTGCATCAGTTCAATAATTGGTTTGAGAAGACATATGAAGAGATAAAAAGAAGAAGGGCATTCACATTAAAATATCTAGGACAGCATTATCAGACAATAAATATGTATATCAAATGGGTCAAGCCATATCTTATTCAGGCAAGAAGATTATCACAGCATATGGGCAAAGTCCAGAGTCCAGATCTTATTGCTGCTTTTGAAGGAGCAATGATAGAGATAGAATTCTTGGCTTACAAACCAACAAAAGACGAGTATAAGCCAGTTGTGCTCGTCACTTTTGATTACAGGACAAGGCCAGGTGAAGAATATCATAAAGATAGTTACCAACATAAAGGTCCTTCACACGTAGGTAAAATAGAGGTAAATATACGAACATATGGCTGGACAGAAGAGCAAATAAGAAATTATGTCAGTTACAGGGAAGAGGAAACATTATATCTCATAGGTTATCTAGACGATACTCTCAAGGATGTTATTGAGGGTATGGATGAAGAGATAAAAAAATATTTGAGGGAGCTAAATATAGTTTACGAAGATAAGAAAAAAATCGAGGCTAAAAAGGAAGAAGAAAAGAAACCTTCTGGCTCTGTGCTTGAACCTTTTGTTGCAATAGGAAAAGGATTCTGGGAGATGACAAAAACATTCACAGGAGAAGGCATCTGGAGGAAAAAACCTAAGATTGAAGATCCTGAAAAAGCAAAAGAGGCAGCAAAGATAGCAACAGAAAAAGCAGCATATAATGCATATAAGTTCTTCAAGAAATCACATGATTGCTATCACTGGTGAGATTTATAGACTTAATACATATTTTATGTATTTAAATTTTATATATTTAATTCAGATATCAAAATGCTTATAGAATATTCTTTTACCTATCTCAACACATACTAGATAAACTATTACTATACCTGCCAATATTAACAATGTGCTGACAGGCAATCTGACGAATTTGAAAAATTCTCCTAAGGACGTATATGGCAGTATCCAACCAAATGCAACAGCACAAATGCTGCTAATGAGAAGATATTTACTAGCCCTACTTTGAATGAATGGGGTTTTTTTTGTTCTGATTATGTGAATAACTAAAGTTTGCGTTGCCAAGGACTCAAGAAACCAACCTGTCTGAAAAGCTGCTTCTGGAACTTTTAGCACAAAAAAGAGCATACCAAAAGTGACAAGATCAAATATAGAACTGATCGGTCCCAGATACACCATAAATCTCTTGATGAATTTCATATTCCATCTTTTTGGTTTTTCAATCAGATTCTTGTCTATATTGTCTGTTGGAATAGTTATCTGTGACAAATCGTAAATGAAATTATTTAGCAATATCTGCAAAGGAAGCATGGGCAAAAACGGCAACAAAATGACTGCTACTGTCAAAGAAAACATATTGCCGAAGTTCGAGCTCAGCCCCATCATTATGTATTTCAAAGTATTTGCAAAATTCTTTCTTCCTTCAATTACTCCATCTCTTAATTCCTTGAGGCTTTTTTTTGTGAGAACAATATCTGCAGATTCCTTTGCTATATCAACCGCGCTATTTACTGATATGCCAATATCCGCTGTTTTTAATGAAGGCGCGTCATTTATTCCATCTCCTAAATAACCAACAACATGGTTGTTTGCTTTCAATGCTAGTATGACTCTATCTTTCTGCTCTGGAGAAAACCTTGCAAATACCGTAGTCTTCTCAACTCTAACCCTTAATGCTTCTTCACTAAGCTCATCTATTTCAGAACCTAATAATATGCCCTTAACATCAAGCCCTATCTCATTGCATATCTTTTTAGTGACAAGTTCATTGTCTCCTGTTAGTACTTTCACCTCAATTCCCATCTCTTTAAGGTCTTTAAGCACTTCTTTAACATAATCTTTAGGAGGATCAAAGAAAGAGACTAGTCCGCAGAAGATAAGGTCAATCTCATCATCTTTGCTATATGTATGAATATGATTATCCACTTCCTTTATGGCTATGGCAAGAACCCTGTATCCCTCTGAACTTAAGTCATGATACTGTTGTCTAATCTTATCAATTGCTTTTTTGTCAAAAGATTTTATTTTTCCATTATGTTGATAATAAATACAATTTTTAAATATCTCTTCAGGTGCTCCTTTTGTGATAAGAATTCTTTTTCCTTCCTTTTCAACAACTACGCTCATCTTTCTTCTTGAGAAATCAAAAGGTATTTCATCTATCTTTGAATATCCTGCAATAAACACTTTTTTGTAATTAAGCACAGCCTCATCAAGCGGATTCTTTATTCCTGTCTCGAAATAGCTGTTTAAGTAAGCATATGTCAACACACTCTCTGAATTAACTCGTTCTATATCAGTACATTTCACGAGCTTTATTTTGTCCTCTGTGAGAGTGCCTGTCTTGTCAGTGCACAAAACATCTATACTTCCAAAATTAGGAATAGAAGAAAGTTTCTTGACTATGGCGCCTTTTTTGGCCATTCTCAAAGAACCTATTCCCATTGAAACAGACATTACCATAGGCAAAAGTTCAGGAGTCAGTCCCACTGCCACTGCTATTGCAAACATGAATGATTGTAAGAAATTATTTTTAGACAAAGAATTAAAAATGAATATGAATAATACCAAAAAAAATGTTGCTTTCATTATTAGATAACCAAAATTTTTTATTCCCATATCAAATTCACTGGCAGGCGCAGAAGACACCAAACTCTTTGATATTTTGCCAAACTCAGTGTTCATGCCTGTTTTTACCACTATTGCTTTTGCAGACCCTGTAACAACACTGGTTCCTAAAAAAGCCATATTCTCAAGTTCAGTTAATGCCATGACCTCAGGCAAGAGTTTGACTGCTTTTTTCTCGCAAGGAAATGACTCTCCTGTCAGAGCGCTTTGATTGATGAAAAAATCTTTGGCCTCCAAAATTCTGACATCTGCAGGAACAAGGTCACCTGCACTTAATAATATCAAATCTCCAGGAACCAGATCACTTATTCCTATCTCTTTTTTCTCAC
Organism: Candidatus Woesearchaeota archaeon; assembly: GCA_037439845.1. Taxonomy (GTDB): domain Archaea; phylum Nanobdellota; class Nanobdellia; order Woesearchaeales; family JBBIVF01; genus JBBIVF01. The sequence continues at coordinate 7,931 of JBBIVF010000024.1, read as the reverse complement.
CATTCCTGATTACTGTTGCATTGACTTTGATTGATTCCTTGAGCTTCTCTGCAGCGTTCTGAGCACTATGCTCAATCACAAAATCAAGCACCACGCTCAACAAAATCATCACTGCTATGATAATAGAATCAATAATCTCTCCGAAGATAAAAGAGACAATAGCTGCTACTAATAATATTATTATTAAAGGACTTTTGAAATGGCTCAAGAATTCAAAAAACATTGAAACTTTTTTGTGCTCTGACAATGTGTTAGGTCCATACTTAAATAATCTTTGCAATGCCTCCTCCGAGCTTAAACCTTTAGGTCCTGATGCAAGCTCATTAAACACCTGGTGCTCTTCTAATGCTGCGAAAAAAGCCAAGTCTTTATTGTTACTTGAATTCAAAACCATTATACTATTAATGAGATTAAAATATTTATAAATGAATGTGACTATACTAAAGTAGAGATTGATATGATAAGGTTGTCACACTTTTTTATAATGCTCTCTCTATATCTATTAATATTATAAAAGATTTTTAATACTATTATGGATAAATCTGACCTAGTTGAAAATAGAGAATATCTAACTAAATCAGCTATTTCAGCAGCTATTTCAGATAGGGTAAAAGCAGATAATAAAGGCATTTTGCAGCCAGACCAGCTAGCATGCTCTGTTGGAGGCCCTCATGAGCTAAACCAGCATCTTTCTTCACTACTAAAACAAGGCCCATCACTTATTGAACTAGCTCCTGGCAAGTATTCCATAGAATCAATGTCATTGCAGGTTCAACAAGAGATTAAGGAAAGAGCATATGCTGCTGGCGCAAAGGTAATTTCTGTACATGTTCCTCCTTCTCAATTGAGTAATCTTTCAGGTTATGATAACAGGTCTTTTTTCTCTTCTCAAATGCAGGAGCATCAAAAAAACGAAGTTGAAAAAGCCATTGAGTTAATGGCTAATGTTGGAAACGGCGGTGCAATTGTAGTACATACAGGCGAGTTTCCAAGGCCAGTAGCAGATAGTTTTAAGGAATTTGAGCTTTATCCTGAGGAGAGCAAAGACTCATTAGAGTTTTTAGTGGATTCACGAGGAAAAATGTTTGGAGTGAGAGCAGATGACAAGATATTTGTGCCTGAATATAAAAAAGACAATCACGGCAATATTATATATTCACAGACAATAGATAAATCTGGCAAGCTCAAGGATATTGAGGATTCTTTCGGAAACAAGGTGCCTTTGCTGGATTTGGATGAATCTGGCTCAATAAAATTCACATCTCCAATAACTCTTAATCAATTTTATCAAGGAGCCAGCAAGCACTTGACTGGAAAAATGTATAAGAACAGGGAAGAAGCTGCTTTGAATTTTTATAAATATGCTCAACGTCTGGAGATAGAAAAAGCAATAGCATCTGCTCAGGAAAATTCGCAAAGGCTTACTGAACTCTATTCTTTAAGAGAAAAATTGAATTCAGCCTATAAATTTTGGCTTAAGCAAGAAAAAACTATGAGCAAAGAAGAGCTTTCAGCTTATACTCAGCATATAAATTATGATAAGTTCTTACCTCCAGACAAAAAAAAACCAAGTGAGTATATAGAGACATTGATAAAAGAGAATCAATCCAAGATAACCTATCACGAGAATCTCGCAATCCTGAATAATTCTATTGCAAAAGAAAATATAGAAAAACTGAATGAAATAAAAACAGTAAAAGACTTTGCCCTAGAAAAATCAATAAAAAACATAGCTGAATGTGCCTTGAAAGCAATTTATGCGACAAAGCAAAAACAGCAAAAAAACAAGGATTTCAAGCCAATATTCATCTCTCCTGAAAACATATTTCCAGAAATGGGCTTTGGCTCTCATCCTCAGGAATTAAAAGAGCTTGTTCAGGAATCAAGAAAGTATCTATCAAATAGTTTGCTAGAGAAAAATATAGTCACTTCAAAAAAAGAAGCTGAAGAAATAGCAGCAACACATATCAAGGCCACATTGGATATAGAACATCTAGGCATGTGGAAAAGATTCTTCAAGTCAATTCCAGGAGAAACTTTAGAAGAAAAAGATAAACGTTTCAATGAGTGGATGTTAAATCAAATAGAAGATCTTGTTAAATCAGGAATAATAGGTCATGTTCATATTGCTGATGGCTTTGGATATGGTCATGCAAATCTTCCAGCAGGACAAGGAAACATGCCGATAAAGCAGGCCTTGGATATTATCAAGAAGTATGACAAGGATAAGAGTATAACTTTTCTTTCAGAAGGTTATGGTGATGAACCTAATCAATGGATAGGTGCAATAAAAGAACTTACAACTCAGAAGATTGGAGAATATGAAATATCTTTCAAAAAACTATCACAATATTATCATATGATTAATGCTCCATCTTATTCTACTCAAGCATATTTACCAATATTGTCAAATAGCTCATGGATTGAAGGCCTTCCATTGATTCAAAAAAATCATGATTCTAACAAATATAATCAATAAAATAACAAATATAATCAATAAAATATTTAAATGAATGTTGGGATATTCATCTCTTAAAGAGGTGAAATCATCGCATTTTGGAGTGCTCTCTGGACAATAATATGGACAGGACTAGTGTGGTTTTTCAATCTATTGTGGTATTGGCTTAAATTATTCTTTGTAATTCCTTTCAAAGACTTAGAAATACTATGGATTCTTATTCCTGTATATATCAATCTTTTCTTTGCTGAATTTTTTCAGGAGAAAAGAGGAACAGACATGGGCAATGCCACAACAAACGGAGCAGTCATATTATGGGTAGGCATTGATTGGATAAGATTCATAATAAGAAATTATGATGGTTTCTCTCTTTTGCTGATACTAAAAATATTATTATGCCTCATCACAATTGGTTATTCTTGTCTTATTATCTATGAGGGCGTAAAGGGAAGAACTCTTGTGAAATATATTGGAAGAATAAGAGTGGTATCTTATTTTATTCTAGTTCTTTCGCCAGTCATCTATAATCTCATTAAACCTGATTGGAAATATTTCCTGGCTATACTTATTTTCTTCCCTGTTTACTATTATTTGATTGAGTTAGTGGATCATATAACTCCTGATCCTAAGACAATAACAGGAGGAGAAGATGAATCAAGAGAAAGTTCTTCTATTTCAGAAACACCTTCTTCGCTCTCTTCTTCTAAAAGTTCTTCTGACGAGAATAATCCATTAAGCGATATGTCTGATTAAAGGGCTAAACAGCTTATGCGATATTTATTGATAGAAGAGATTTATAATTATTAATGATATTAATATTTATAAATATTTATAAAATAACTATTAGATAGTAGTAATATTTATAAATAAACTCTTCTTTTCCATCTATATCCAAATACTTTATAACACTTACTAGAATTAAGGAGGAGAAAGAATGAGCAAAATCAATACTTACTTTATGATTAGTGGATTAGTGGGACTTACTGCTTTAATGTCTGGTTGTGGAGCACCTAAAAAGAATCAGGATATTAGGGAGAACCCGATATATAAGCAAGGTTTTGAGGATGCAAAACGTGAATATGAAGAGCAGAAAAGAAAAGTTGAGGAAGAAAAAGCCAAACTAGAGAAAGAGTTGAAAGATATCTCAAATAAAGTTCAGGATGAACTAAATAAAATTTTGAAGGAACATGGAATCCAAGAATTTAAGCAGAATCAATACAATTTTCCTGACAAGAATAAGAATGCAAATAAGATCATAAGATATTTGAATGATGGTGTTCTTGGTGTTCAAGGAGAACTCCTAAAAATGAGTCACAAAGATAAATGTGAAAATGAAGAAAGTTTAATGACAACAAGATTTATCAGATATGGAGACTCTAATATATGTAGTTATAATACACAATTTGAGTATTCGAGAATCACAAATAAATGGAAGATCGTTTTTGAGAGGCTGTATAGAAAAAATGTTCAGAGCAAAATAATCTTTTTAGGTAAAGGACAAGAATTAACTAGTCAGGATATAGAATCTGCATATCTTGTAAAATTTGATGGAGAAAATGAATTGGAAGTTTTAGTAGATGGCGATAAAGCAGAGCAGTATAAAATATTGTTTGAGGATATTATCTACATACTTCAGAAAGAGATTGAAAAAGAGTATGACAAGATAGATATTTTTGCAGAACCTGTTCCAAAAGAAAAAGAGGAAACCAAAAAATAAACATTAAATTTTTTTTATTTTTCTTTTTAGATATCTAATGGCATTGAATTTCTTCAGTTCTTTAAGATAAGGATTATTATTTTTTTCATTGTTTATGGTAGATGTTAGAGTTTTTCCATAATTGTGTCCAGGGTATATTCTAATATTTCCATCAAGATCCATAATCCTGCTCAAACTTCTCTTCAATTCATTTGCATCAGAACCCCTAAAAAATATTCCTGTGCCACCCACATTTCCCACAAATAAAGTATCTCCAGTGAAAAGATTTTGGCCTATGAAATAACATATTGCTGATTTGGAATGACCCGGTGTCAAGAGAGGTTTTATTTTGATTTTTCCTATTGTAATTAGTTTCTCATTTTTTATCCTGATGTCCTTTTTTATCCTTGCAGAATGATGCGCATATACTTTTGCCCCAAACTTATTCTTAATCATACTTATACCAGAACAATGATCAAAATGGTCATGTGTTATTAATATTCCTTCTATTTGAATACTTTTGTCATCACAGAATTCAATTATTCTATTATCCTTGAAAGGATCTATTATTATTCCAACATCCTCATCATAAACAACATAGCATAAGTTCCTGTCAAATCCGCCACAGAAAGATTTTATTTTCATCATTTATTTCTTTGCGTAATAGCCAGATGTTTCATCTCCTTCAAGAGGAAATTTAGTTTTATTCCAAAATTCTAGATATTTAGAAGGCAAGATTAAGCAGACATTTTCATTGTTGGTTATATTATAGATGTGAGAAATTATATTGTCCTGAGAATAGTTAGTAGTTTTCTTGATATAAATTCTAATCTTTCCAAACCTCGCTAATTTCTCAAGAGCATCAAGGTCCTTGATTACTTTCTCCTCTTCAACTATTTTATCAAGTATTCTATCAAGATCTATTTCTGCATTAAATCCTTCGTCAGGTGCATCCCAGACTTTTAAATATGAACTGCAACAAACCATAATAATCATTTACTTTCTTCATCATTTATCAATATTGCTGCTGCGAGCACAGTTGTCCAAAGCCCATTTTTGTTGCCTTCTGCAGACTGCACAACATGGGTTGCCTTGAAGAAATTGTCATGCGCTTTGTATATCTGTTTTCTTTCGTCCCACGCAGAATTTATATCAAACTCTATTCCCAAAGTTGTTGCAAGCATTGTTGCAGCAAGGTCTTCTGCATATTCTCCGGCTACTTCGGCTTTCTCACCAAAAGCATGATGCTCTGACAAATAACCATATGAGTTCTCATCCGCAGGAAGAGCGAGTCCAATTGCTGCTGATATTAGCCTATTAGGTTCATTAGTTTCATTTCTTGCCATCACGCAAAACACAATCTGTCCAGGACTAAGATATTTCAGGCCTTCTTCTTTCGTAATCATTTTTGCTTTAGGCGGAAATATACTTGAAACATAGACAAGATTGCATTTCTCAATTCCTGCATTCCTTAATGCAAGTTCAAAAGAAGCCAATCTGTCTTTGTGAACTCCAACTCCTTTGACGAAGAATATCTTGTTTGGTATCATTTTTAATACAAAAATGCGTGATTTTATATCTTATATTTAAATTTATTTATTTTTTCAGAATCGGAATTTTTTTTATTTTTGTTGCTCTTTGTATAATTCCTCTATTTCTTCAAGCGTAGAGCAATCCTCGAGAGGCTTATCAGTGTCTCTCAATCTGACAAATCTAGGGAATCTAAGAGCATATCCTGAACTATAGGATGGAGATTTTTGGATTTCTTCATACAAAACTTCAATGACAATTTGGGGCTTGACCTTGACTTTTTTACCCTCTTCTTTCTGTATCAAAGGAGCCAGCAGCTGAGTCATTATGTCAAAGCTTACTCCTTCTTCTGATTTCTCTTTCAGACCAGTGCTTACTTTTCCTATCTCAAAAAGTTCTCCGTATTCATTCACGCATGCAACATCAAAACTTGTGAGCCAGCCGCTTCTCTTGCCCTGGCCCCATTCAGCTCCTATTATTACAAGGTCCAGAGGATCCATTGTTGGCTTGAGCTTGAGCCCAAATCCCACTCTTGAGCCTGGCTTATATATGGAATTTAAGTTCTTGAGCATAATGCCTTCCTGACCATTATCAAGAGCCTCGTGGTAGAAAGATTCTATCTCTTTCTCATCTTTTGATATCATTATCCTGGAGCATTGGATTTTGTATGGTTTGTCATCAATTATCTTTGTCAAGATTTTCCTTCTTTCCTGGAATGGTGTCTTCATTAGATTCCTGCCATCTATCAGGACTATATCGAAACAGTTTATCTCAACAGGCATTTTTTGGGCCAGCTCTTCAATGTCATGCTTTCTCTTGACTCTCTGAGAGATGTTCTGAAAGGGCAGGTATTTCTTCGTCTTCTGGTCAAAGCCTATTGCTTCTGCTTCAAGTATGCAGCTCTCGCAATGTACATATTTCTCCACATACTCCTTTACTTCAGGGAACTGTGCTGTGACATTCTCAAGCCTTCTTGTGAATAAGGTTATCTTCTTTTTATCCTTATGAATCTGCATTCTAATTCCATCGTATTTATATTCTATTGCACAAGGAGCACCTACTCTTTCAAAAGCGTCCTTTATTGACTTAGCTTTTTGATAAAGCATAACCTTGAATGGTTTTCCAACACCAAGCGCAATCTTATCAAGACCAAAAAAACCTTGCTCCTTCAGTGTCCTTGCTACTATTCCAAAATCATTTGAGATATCATTTGCTTCTTCTATCTTCTCCAAGAAGAAATTATAAACCTCTCTTGCCACTTTCTCGTCAATGGCAAGTATATAATTATAGTCCATCACTTCCTTTTTCTCTAGCTGGCTGACCTCATTTATCCTGAGAACTTTCTCTTTAATATCAAACCTCATAACCTCTTTCTCATATTTGTTCTCTATATCAGCTCCGCAGTTAAGGCATTTGTCTGTATTAGGGTTCCAGAATTTGCATTTTGTACATTTGAAAAAGATGCCAACTATTTTAGGCATATAAGCCCACACAATAGCATCTCTTATTGTTCCTGGGCCTATTCCTGCCCTTATATCTTCCAGCAAAGTTCTTATTATGTATTTTGCTTCAATAGGTTGACTGTTTCCTAAAAGTTCAGATATAAGCTTCACCTTGATATCTATGCTTCCTGCTCCTGTCTGAACCGCAAGTTTCTGTATGTTCTTTAGAACTTTATTCACTGTTAATTCGCTTGAGAATAAAGTTGCCTGTGATTTTTTGTGCATGAGTTTTTCTGCTACTAAGCCAAGGTCTCCTAACTCTTTCCATTTCTTGACAATATCATCTGATTTTGCTCCAGAAACAGCGCTTAGTGCTTTGATGGTCAATTGTGAAGAAACTCCTATTTTTGTTTCATCCCACACTGGAAATACTCTTCCTTGAAGAAGTAGTATTATATTTGATAAGTCTTCATTAGGAACTTTCTTGAGAAATTCCTCAATATATTTTGTTTTTTCTAATCTTTTAGTGGTGCTCTCTAGCTGCTGATATAAATTTGCGAGCTCTATATATTTCATCAGTATAGAAAATATGCTTTATCTTTAAAAATATTGTGTAGATTGACAGGAAAATAATTCTGATAGACACTCCTGGAGTGCTGCAGTACAGGGAAAAAGACAAGTCAAAGCTTGTCCTGCTGAATGCAATAAGCGCTTCGCAGGCAAAAGAGCCTGACATCCCTGCAATGGAGATTATTGAAAAGTTCATGAAAGAAAATCCCTCTGCGCTTGAGAAATTCTACGGCAT
>JBBIVF010000023.1:0-14673 GCA_037439845.1 Candidatus Woesearchaeota archaeon | reverse complement strand
TTTTCTTGTAGGTCAGGTTATGAAGAAAAGTAAGGGAAAAGCCTCTGCTGAAGAAATCAAAAAAATTATAATTCAAAAATTAAAATAAATCACAAAAACAAAAGGTTATAAAGAATTTTTCTAGAACGATGATAAATGAAAAATATAAGATAAAAAGTTTAATGTTATAAAAATAATTATTTTTTAGATATTTTTTCAAAAAAAATTAAAAGAATTTGAAAAAATATTCCGAAAAAAATTATTTCATATAATTGCACTTGAGCCTGACTCTATCAAGATTTTCTAATGAAGACTCTGCACTCTGCTCTGCTCGGTCCAGTTTATCTTTCAGAATCCTTAGGTCTGCTTTTGCTTCATCCAGCTTATCCTGATAATCTGATTTTTTTTCTGGATTTGTGGTTGAGGCAACAAGATCCTCATACCTATCTACTTCATCTTCGGCGTCTTCCACTTCTGCTTCCAGAGATTGCTTTCTTTTGACATCTGCAGAATAGAGCATAGTCATAAAATCTAATGCCGCCTGACAATTCTCAAATTCCCTCAAGTCACCGTCTCCTGTTATGTCAATCTTGAAAGCTTCTTTTGTTTTATTTGTGATATTTGAGTTTATGGTGTTGTTTTGAGGAAGAGTTGTGATATTTTTTATGATGCTTGTATTATTGATTTCTGTTTTATTTTCCTCGTTAATTTTTGGGACTTCAGGCAAAACGACAATATCCTCTTTAATATTAATAGGTTTATAGAAAAATCCTGTAATTAGGTCCAATGATTTTTGTGACTCTGAAAAAACATCTATGTTAAGTATATAAAGTATTGCTAAATTACCTATGAATATAACCAAGCATATTAAGGCTATCATCATTATTGCTTTCAGTGCTTTCATGATACTTTCTTAAGAATTATTTTTTATAAATATTCTGCTGGCTAAAAAATAACTAATAAATAACAAAAAATCAATGAATTTTAAGGATTTTGACTTTGAAAGTCAAGTTTTGGCCTGCTAAAGGAGGGTTTAAGTCTACAGTAATCGAGTTGTCTGTAATATCTATGACTTTTGCAGTAATAACCATGCCATTAGGTGCCTGAAATCCCAAAACATCGCCTTTTTTTACATCATGCTTGATCTTCTCTTTAGGAATCTCGCGAATCAGTTCAGCTCTTCTATGACCATATGCTCTTTCAGGAGACAAGGTAAATGTCTTTTCTTCTCCTTCTTCCATACCTATAATCTCTTCTTCGAATCCTTTTATGACTTGTTTGCCGCCAATTTCGAATTCCAGAGCTTCTTTTCCGACATTTGTGTCAAATACTGTTCCATTGTCAAGTGTTCCTGTATATTCTAATGTGACTTTACTTCCTTGTTTTGCTTTCATTGTATGTTTCATTATATCAACTCCATATCAACTCCAAATTGATGATATAAAGTTATATTTTTTAATTCTTTTATAATAGTTTTCATTTGAAACGATTTTCTATTCAAAAACTTTAAAAACATAAAATAAATCTTGGGTTGCTATGCAAATAATAACTCCGATGGAGATTTTGGATCTTGTGATTATGACACTCGGCATTGGCTATATTTTCAAGGATGCTTTTGAATATAATCCTAATATTAAGAAAAATATGGATGTGCTTGATTATTATAGGAATACGCCGACTACAGCAAAGTGGGACAATCTAAAATTCGCGATAATAGTGGCTGCTCCTGCAGTTATCTTGCACGAGATGGGGCATAAGTTTGTGGCATTGTCAGCAGGTGTTGATGCAATATTTCATGCATCTTATTTTTGGTTGGGGATAGGCATATTATTAAAACTCATTGGCTCTGGATTTATATTCTTTGTTCCTGGATATGTTTCATACTCAGGTGCTTCATTATCTCCTTTGTGGCATTCACTAATTTCTTTTTCAGGACCTCTTATGAATTTGTTGATTTTTTTGATTGCTTTGATAGTGCTAAAAAATGTCAAATTAAGCTCTCGAGCAAAGAAGATTTGGTACATAACAAAACAGATAAACATTTTCCTGTTTGTGTTCAATATGATACCCATACCTCCTTTTGATGGTTTTGGTGTATTCAGCAATCTTATAAAATCTTTTTAGGAAAATATTAATACTAGTAAAAATAATTCTTATAAAATGGTTTTTAATTTCGGAGCAAAAGTAACTATATTCGGAGCAAGCTTGGAAATTATACTGATATTGCTTGGAAAATATACGAATATTATGTTTGGTAGATATTCTCCCTTGGATATTGCTGGCACTTTTGGAATTTGTCTTGGACTTTTTTTATTGTTAGTGAATTATATTGTATTTAGAAAAATTAAAGGAGGAGATTTCAAGAAGAATTCTATCAATATCCTTATATTGCTTTTCTTATTTGCTTCTTGTATATTGGCATTTGACTTTTTAGGGAAATTTATGAGATTGATATATCCTGATGAACTCTTGATAGCTTTGTTCATATATGTTTTTATTGTATTAATTATGCTTATATTTTTCAGAAAAGAAAAACCCGAAAACCTGATGAGTATTTAAGAGAAAGAAAATTTTACTAATATGTATTGAGGCAGTGACTACAAAGATATTTAAAGATAAAAATCTAAATTAATAGGTGTCGCTTAAAAAAATAAAATGGATTGTTGTAACTGGTGGCAATCTTTCTGGGCTTGGAAAAGGCATTGTGTCAGCTTCCATTGCTAAACTTCTTGAACCGAACAAGGTAATTAATGTTAAATGCGACGGATACATGAATGTTGATCCTGGCACAATAAATCCATATCAGCATGGAGAAGTATATGTGCTTGAAGATGGCGGAGAAGTTGATATGGATTTCGGACATTATGAAAGATTTACTGGAAGAAACTCCAAATTCAGCCATAACCTGACAAGTGGAAAGATTTTTGATTCTGTGATAAGCCGCGAAAGAAAAGGAGAGTATCTTGGCGAGACAGTACAGATATTTCCTCATGTTATAGAAGAGATTAAAAAAAAGTTTTATGAAATCGCGTCAGAGGAAAATCCTGATGTAATGATGATAGAAATTGGAGGTACAATAGATGATATTGAGGAAAGCTGGTTTATAAGAGCTGTAAGAGAGATGAAAAACGAAGTCAATAACATGATTTTTGTACATCTTGCCTATGCGCCTGTGCTTAGTGCAGTGGGCGAGCAAAAAACAAGACTTATCCAAACTTCAGTAGAATCATTGCAATCAAAAGGTATTAATCCTGACATAATTGTATGCAGGGCAGAACAAAATATGGGCCTTGAGGCAAAGCTTAAAGTATCAAAATCTTGCGGTATAAGACCAGAGAATGTAATATCAGATCCGCATAGTGCCTCAATATATGAGCTGCCTCTCATATTCGAAAAAGAAGGATTAAGAAAAGTGCTGGAGAAAAAGTTAGGAATAAGCATGAATCCTGATTTAGAAGAATTGGTTAAATATATTGATAAAACCAATAGTTGCCAGAGAAAAATAAAAGTTGGAATCTGCGGAAAATATACTGGGCTGAGAGATTCTTATGCTAGCATAATAGAGAGTTTAAACCATGCTGGTGTCAAGAATGATGTTAAAGTAATGATTGAATTCATAGACACTACAAGTATCAATGATATTTCTCAAGCAGAAACTTTATTATCAGGACTTGATGGTATATTAATTCCAGGTGGATTTGGAAAAAGAGGTGTTGAAGGCAAGATACTTGCTTGCAGATATGCACGCGAAAATAATGTTCCATATCTAGGATTGTGTTTGGGATTGCAGATTGCAGTGATAGAATATGCCAGGAATGTTTGCGGTTTAGCTGGAGCAAATAGTACTGAATTTGTAGAAGAAGGTGTTATTGTAACTGATCCAGTAATTGATATTCTTCCTGAGCAATTGAATGTGCTATGCAAGGGAGGTACAATGAGAAAAGGAAGTTACGAGGCAGAATTAAAAGAAAACACACTAGTCTATGAATTATATCAAAAACAAAAGAAAGTAAGCGAACGCCATAGGCATAGGTATGAAGTAAATCCTGCTTATCATCACATCTTGAGCTCAAATGGTGTTGTCTTTTCTGGAACAAGTGCAAATGGAAAATTAGTTGAGTTTATAGAATTACCTCACTTGCGTTTTTTTATTGCCACTCAGGCACATCCTGAATTTAAGTCAAGGCCAGGAAAGCCTGCTCCTCTGTTTGATGGATTCGTAAAAGCATGTATAAGATGATTTTTGTAAGTCATTAGTGACTTCAAAGAGATGTGTTATTAATTACCTCAACTGAATTTAATTTTATCATAGATTTTCCTCTTAAAATGGAAGTTGCATATATTATAGGGCCTTATAGGTCCAATATAGTAGAGTATGGAGTTAAAAAAAATATAGACAAAGCAGAAGAGATTGCACTATGCTTATGGAAATTAGGATATGCGGTAATCTGCCCTCATAAGAATACTGCTTTTTTTGGTGGAGCTGCTCCTGATGAAGTATGGATGAAAGGCGATCTTGAGCTTTTGAGAAGAAGCGATTTTGCTGTTACTATAAAAGGATGGGAAAATAGCAGTGGAAGCAGGGAAGAAGTGCAGTTCTGCAGAGACAATAATATAAGATTATATCACAGCAACGGAACATTTAATTCTTTAGAGGATCTGTTGAAAGATGAAGATTACTTGAAGAAAAGATAAAACGAAAAAATCTAAATTACTTTTTTGCTGCAATATACCCTTATTCCGCCTTGCTTGACCAATGACTCAACATTATCAAAAAGCTCTTTCATTTTCTTCTCTATCATTCTGCCGCCTCGGTTATGAGTTGCAACAATCTGTAATGTTCCGTTTTTATTAAGATGTTCATACGACTCTTCAATGAGCTTATAGACAAATTCTCTGCCTGCATGAAATGCTGGGTTTGAGATGATTGTATCGAAATTATTTTTTATTTTCTCAAACAAATTACTCTCAATTATCTTAACTTTCACCTCATTTATTTTTGCATTTTTCTTGGCAAGAGCAATAGCGCGCTTGTTTATATCAGAAAGAGTAACGCTTATTTGTTTTTTGTAAATTTTTTTTAATATTATTCCAATAGCACCATAGCCACAACCCAGATCAAGCACTTCTCCTTCTGGTCTGCAATTCTCGATAAGAATTCTTGATGCGCGGTCAAGTTTATCTTTTGAGAAAACTGATGATGAAGTCAAAAAAGAGAATTCTTTGCCTAATATCATTACTTTGATTTCTTTAATGTTCTCTTTTGTGACTGGATTTGAGGAGAAATAATGTTCCATGTTATTTTTTGAAAATGCCTAAAATTTCATATGCAAATCTGTCTGCTACCTTAATAACTTCATCTTCAGATGTGCCTTCTATGATTATGCAGTTATTGTCGGAATATGCTCTATTCATCTGACCTACTGTGTATATAACTACTGCAGTTGTGTTTGATGAATTTGCACAGGTTATTACTGGCACTATCGGTTCAGTGAAGGTTGTATAAGCACCAATAGTATCTATATTGAACATATTATATCTCTTGCCAGTGATTCTCGCGAGCTCTAAAGCTGCTATGCCCATCTTTGAATCTGATATGTTTTCTGTCTTGTTTATTGACATGTAAATCAATTTCTTGTTTTTTAACAGCACAAGGGGCAATCCTGGCTCGATTATGTAATTTTCTAGTTCTTTAGGCGAGTGCTTGAATGGAATATCATAAAGAGTCTTGTCTTTTGATTGAATCTGTGTCCACCAAAGATTGTCATAGTTAACAAAGCTGTAGCCATTATAAAAATAATTCCTATCAGTGAACTTGCCTTTTATGTTCTGCTTGTGCAATTCTTCTATACTCATTGCTTTTGAGGCCATTAAATACCTAATTCCTAATATTATTATTAATCCGATGAATATCAATGCCACAATATACGCGAACGTTATAAGGCTTCTGTTCTTTTTCTTATATTTCTTGATTGTGCCTTTATGCTTGTTTGAAATTATATTTTTTTTCAAGGTGTTTTTTTCAAAGGTCTTTTTCTTGTTCTCATGATTGCCCTTCTCTTTATTCTCTTTTTTTTCTTTGCTTATTTCTTTTTTCTCTTCACTCTTTTCCTCAACAGAATTTTCTTCTGTGCTTATATCTTCTCTTGTTTCAACATCTTCCTTTATTTCAACATCTTTTTTTCTTTCTTTATCTTCTTTATCTATAATATCATTTTTTTCTTTAAATTCTTCTTTCTGCATGTTGTTTTCTTTCTTTTTATCATTTATTTTTTCATTATTCATATTTTCATCATTCATACTTTTTTCTGATTGCTCTGATTCTGCTTCATTCTCTACTTTATTCTCAAATTCAATATCCTCTATTTCTTTGTCTTGTTCCGGCATCTTTACCTTTTTCTTGATTCTGAATATATTATCTCCTCAATTTTCTTGAGATTCCATTTTATACTATCTGCTTTTTTCCTTAACTCTGAATTTCTGAGATTAAATTCCAGGAAAAAAGCATGAATCTCGTTTATGACATCATAGATTTTTGCCAATTCTTTAGACCTATGCTTTATAGCAAGATTCACTGCTCTTCTTGCCAGTTCTCCAGTAAGGTCGCTAAGGGCAAGAAGATAATCTTCTGAATTTACTCCGATTATGTCTGGACCTGGAATTTTTCCTTTTTTCACAAAATCCAGAAAACATAATGCTTCGCAATATTCCTGCATAGCACTTGAATACATTGCCTCTTGCATCAATTTTGGATTACTCTTTGTGAGTTTATTGAGTGATTCGATGTTAATTTTCAATTTTTTCTTGATTAGATCAACTGACTTGAAATCATCTCTGTGTATAGAATAGATTATTTTTTTTGAAAGATTCAATATTTTTCCAGCAATATCATGAAGCTGTTGCCTTTGCTCTGAATATCTGTCATATTCTTTGCTCAATTTCGATAATTTTGATATGTCAAGATACATAAAGAGTCAGGATAGTGGGTGTGTATATAAATTTTATCTATCAGAAGGGTTGCGTTTAAAATCTCCTACTTTGTCTGGCCATGCCTTGATTTACTGCGTAAATCTGCGGCAAATCAAGGCACAGACGGAGATTTTAAACATATGCCTATCAGAATTTTATTAAAACACCAAAAAATTTATATATTGTCTTTTTAAAAAAAGAGGTAGTATGGCCACAGGCGGATTCAGAATTGTGATAGAATTTTTCGACAAATTAGGAATGTATGATGTTGTGCTTCCTTTCTTGCTTGTTTTTACTGTTGTATTTGCCATACTTGAAAAATCAAAAATATTTGGAACTGAAAAGATTGGAGATAAGGAATACACAAGAAAAAATATCAATGCAATGGTTGCTTTTGTCATAGGTTTCATATTTGTTGCATCTACTCAGGCAGTTGCTGTTATCAATGAGGCTTTAGCTAATGTTGCTCTCATGGTTATAGCAGGACTCTCTTTTTTGCTTATGATTGGAATATTCTATGGCGAAAAAGAGGATATGTTCTCTGATATAGGAAAATGGAGATGGCTTTTTTTGACTATTATGTTTATAGCCACAATACTCATATTCCTTTGGGCAATTAAATCAGGAGATAGTAATTGGTTAGAGATATCGTTTAATTACATTGTCAATAACATTGATTCTGCTGCTGTTGCATCATTAATTATGGGTATAATAATTGTTTTAATAATATATTTTATTGTCAAAGAGCCAAAAGAAGAAAAAAAAGTTTAAATTGTTTTTATGTCGTTTTTTATTGTTTTTTATTATTGCTTCTTGAGCTTATTAAAAGAAAACATTTATAAATGGAAAAGTTTATAAAGAAACTTAACCCTATAAATAAAAGGAGGTTGATAGGCAGTGAATTTTATAGATTTTGTCAACTCACTAGATAGAATGGGTGTAGCTGATGTAATCCTGCCTTTCTTTCTTGTTTTTGTGCTTGTCTTTGCTATTCTTAAAAAAATAAAAATATTCGGAACTGACAAAAAGACAAAGAAATATAATATCATTATAGCAGTAGTCTTAGGTGCTGCTGTTGTTTTTCCGCATATTATTGGCAATGGTCCTGATATTGTGCCTGTAATAAACAATGCTCTTCCTCATGTGTCTGTGATAATAATTGCAATAATAATGTTTTTGATACTTTTAGGGGCTTTCGGAGCTAAATATGATATTGCGGGAGTGAGTATGGGTGGGATAGTAAGCATTGTTGCTGCAATAATCATAGTGTACATTTTTGGTGCAGCAGCAGGATGGGGGTGGAGAATACCCAGAAGCCTTGCTTTTCTTGAGGATCCTGAAACAGTCACGCTATTGATAATACTGCTAGTTTTTGGAATAATAATCCACTATATCACGAAAGAAGATGTTAGTGAAGAAGAGAAGAAAAAAAGAAAAGGGTTTTGGAAAATTGTGAATGAGCCATTAAAAAAACCATAAGGTGAGAAAATGAATTTTGTTGATTTTGTAGTTTATCTTGAAAGGATAGGGGTTGCTGATGTTCTGTTTCCGTTTATACTTGTTTTTGTGTTAATTTTTGCAATTCTGCAAAAAACAAAAATATTGGGAAACGCAGCAAAGAAGTATAATGTTGTTGTAGCAATAGTGCTGGGTGCTACTGTTGTACTTCCTCACATAATTGGAAATGGTCCTGATATTGTGCCTGTAATAAACAAAGCATTGCCTAATATTTCAGTTGTAATTGTTGCAATAATAATGTTTTTGATTCTCTTGGGCGCTTTTGGAGTGCAATTCAATATTGTTGGAAAGAAGATGGGAGGCTTGATTGTTATACTTGGAATAGCTTTAGTGGTGTATGTTTTTGGCGCAGCAGCAGGATGGGGATGGAGAATACCTGATTGGTTATGGTTCTTGAGAGATCCTGAAACAGTAACATTCCTGATAATTATCATTGTCTTTGGGTTGATAATAATGTATATCACCAAAGAAGAGGATCAAGCGGGAAAACCTGGAAATGGCAGTGAATTTTTCGAGGAATGGTTTGTAGAGCCAACAAAACCTAATAATAGTGATTAACCGTAAAAAAAATGGCATCTATACTTGACCTTAATCTTTTATCGCATTTTTCTTATTTATTTACTTTTCTTTTGGTCTTTGTTACTGTTTTTGCATTACTGCAATACAAGAATATATTGAAAACCAGCTCAGGAGTTAATGCTCTTATTGCACTTTGCGCTGCTGTTCTTCTTGTCGCTAGCAAAGGCGCTGTTGCAGTCATAGCTAATGCAGCACCTTGGTTCATTTTGTTGATATTTTTTATATTTATGATATTGCTTAGCTTTACTATATTTGGAGCAGGCTCAGAAGATTTTCTTTCAGTCATCAAGAGCAAGGACCATTCATATATCATAACCATAATTGTTATAATATGTCTTGTTATCATAGCATTTTCTTTGGCACAAGTATGGGGCCAGGGATTGCTCTCAAAAAGAGAGGCTACAAAAACGCCCAGTATTTCTGAAATAGACCAAGCAAGAACAAATATCAGCGCGACAGGCACTGGCACAAGCAGTTTCTCACAAAATCTATATGCTACATTATTCCATCCAAAAGTTGTTGGATTAGCGGCTGTGCTTTTGATAGCAACATTTACAATAAAATATCTAACCTCTAAAGTAGAATAGAAATTAACATAGAAATTATTTCTTTAATGCCCTCAGGTCTTGACTTACTCTTGAGAGCTCATTTACATTCTGAGTGAATGTTGGTAATATTTTCTGGAAGACTTTTTCTAATGCTTTTATGTCTATGCCTACTTCTGATATATGGCGATCGTACTCGTCAATTTTTTCTAACAAGGCAGAGTGTAGCTTGTCGAAATTATCTTTTAATGCAGAAGACTGGGCCTCTAGCTGGGCTAGTCTTCTCTCCACACTATCTCTCCAATCAGCTATTTTTCTTATTTCTGATGCAATCTCCTGCCATTTTTCCTCTATTATAGATTCAGCTATCTCTTCTATCTCCTCTCTATGTGCACCTTGTTGAGGAGTCATTATAGGAATCTGCTGGGAAAATGGACTAGGATTGAACTGAGGAATAGGTCCTGTTGCCTGGGTCATCTGCATTTTTATGTCTGCTTGTT
Source organism: Candidatus Woesearchaeota archaeon (assembly GCA_037439845.1). Lineage (GTDB taxonomy): Archaea > Nanobdellota > Nanobdellia > Woesearchaeales > JBBIVF01 > JBBIVF01. Next base: position 4,583 of record JBBIVF010000023.1, on the reverse strand, counting down.
TCATAGAATCGAAAATCTCATCTGTTTTAAAGCCTTCTCTTTGTAATGCTTCAAGAATCTGGTTATTTGTAAGGCCTTGTTGTTTCATCTGAATTACGCGGTCAATTGGAATTGGCATTTTATATCCTCTTTTTCTATCTTCTTTGTTTTTTATTTAAAAATGTTCTTATTTTATTAGCATATATTCTCTTAATTTTCTTTCTATTATCCCATCAATCTCATCTTGGGATACAAATTTAACTGGGTTCCACATCTCAAAATATTTGTTTAGTATCTTGACATCTTCATATTTTGCTGTGAGCTTTAGTTCCTTAATGACAAGTCTTAATTTGTCTTTTATCTCTTGCAGTTCCTTATGAAAATCATTTATATCAGAATTGATTATCTTTAGCTCTCCATTCATCTTTTTTGACAGCATTATCATATTCTGGTCAGTGACTTGGGTGCTTCTTCTGATGTTGTTCAATCTTTCCTCAAGTATTCTCATTCTCCTCAAAATGTCATTAATCATAGAAAATATTTGAGGCAGCGCCTGAGATTCTGGAGATTGTTTTGTAGAGCCAAACAATGAGTGTTTAGCTTTATCTTCTTGCAGAGCCTGAGCTTGTTGAGGTTCTGGCTGTGCACTGGTTTTTTTCTCAAATAATGCCATTTTACTATTTTATTCTCATTCCTTTATTAATATTATCGCCATATTTATATATTAAAATTGAATTGGCAACGAATTAAAAAATAAAATCGAATATAAATATATTGAATATAAATATTGTTAAAATCATAATAAAAACGTGTAACTATTTCAGAATGGTTAAGAAAGAAAATGGCCGAGGAAAAAGAGGGAGTTCCATCTGAGGAAAATAAGGGCAATTTTAGCTATGAAATCCTTCAAGAGGGAGAGGAGATAATTCTTAGAATTGATTGCTCTAATTGGCTTATGCTTCCTAGTCTTGAAGATAATCCTATTTGCATGGCAAAAACAATTGAAATACTAGAGGGTGTAAGTGAAGTAACTAAAATAACATATTTCCAGAAAAGAGATTATGAATATGATTATTATCAAACACAAATAATACTTGAAATTGCGAGATTGCATAATCTTTTCTCAAGACAGAGAAATATCTTTTCTTATGCTGCTCTGAATTTCGAGGGAAAATGCGCTTTTGGACTAGATGACAGATACAGGGAGATACAATACATAATCTTCAGACTTATGAAAAGTGATCCTCTTGGTGCTTATGTAGAAGCAAAAAGGGCTGAAAGAAGAGAAAAAATCGCACTTGAGAAAGAGATAGACCCTAAGAATAGGATGTGTATCCAAAAATACATAGGAGTTCTTGAGTATATTATATCTCAATTTGAAAAAACAAGATTGATAATACTCACAAAAGCATATTTGCCTGGCTATGAATTAGGAAACAGGGATATTTACAGGAAAGTTTTCGCTGCAACAATCAAGCCTGATTTTATGTTTACAAAGCTAATGGCAACAATGCCTGCTGACGGGATTGAAATTGATAGTTATACAATAGGTAAGAACACGGATGTAACAATATTCAAGTTCCCTGACAATGTACAATACCTTTATCACATTGTGCCGCCTGAATTTAAGCTCTCTGAAGAGAAATATGAAATACTTGACAATGCAAGAAAAATACTGGCAGAACACCAGCCCAGAAAATCAGAGTTTACTGAGCCAGAAAGAATGAGGTCTGTATTCTTGAATGTGGGAAAAGACCTTATTGAAGAGCTGTGTAGATTAAGAGGCGTTGAGTTGAATGTTGAGGAAATTGAGGAGCTGGCAGAGATACTTGTTAGATACACAGTCGGCTTTGGTCTTATTGAGGTATTGCTTCAGGACGAGAATATTCAGGATATTTCAATAAATTCACCTATGGGACAAATTCCTATTTTTATTGTTCATGGGGTGTGGTTTGATTGCAGGACAAATATTATACCGACATCAACAGAAGCTGAGAGCTGGGCATCTAAATTGAGACTTGTTTCTGGAAGGCCTTTAGATGAGGCAAATCCAATACTTGACACTGAACTCAGGTTGCCTGGAGCAAACACGAGAGTATCTGCTATAACTGAACCTCTTGACCCTACTGGAATTGCCTTTTCATTCAGAAGGCACAGAGACAAGCCCTGGACTTTGCCACTTTTCATAAAGAACAAAATGATAACTCCTTTGGCAGCAGGCCTTATAAGTTTCCTTGTAGATGGCACAAGAACCATGCTTATTTGCGGGACAAGAAGCTCCGGAAAATCATCATTTCTTTCATCAATCATGCTTGAAATAATGAGAAGGTACAGGATAATAACAATTGAGGATACCTTGGAATTGCCTACTGATTCGTTCAGAAAAATCGGTTTTAATATACAACCAATGAAAGTTGCTTCTGCTTTCTCACATGGAGGAGGAGAGATAAGTGCTTCAGATGGAATAAGAAGCACATTGAGATTAGGAGACTCCTCTATTGTTATTGGAGAGGTAAGAAGCAAAGAGGCAATTGCCCTTTACGAAGCTATGAGAGTGGGTGCTGCTGCAAATGTCGTAGCAGGCACTATTCACGGAGATTCTCCTTATGGCATTTATGACAGGGTTGTCAATGATATAGGTGTGCCAAAGACCTCATTCAAGGCAACAGACATAATAATAGTGGCAAATCCTATAAAAAGCGCAGATGGCCTTCACAGATTCAGAAGAATCACTCAGATAACAGAAGTAAGAAAAACATGGGAAAATGACCCTATGCTAGAGGGCGGTTTCCTTGACCTGATGAAATACGATGCTATAAAAGACGAGCTTGTCCCTATGCCAGAACTAATTACAGGAGAATCAGAAGTTTTGAAGGCAATAGCAGGAAATTATCCTGATTTCGCAGGAAATTGGGATGCTGTATGGAAAAATATTGAATTAAGAGCAAAATGCAAGAAAGCGATCGTCGATTATTCTATTCAAAACAATGATCCTGATATGCTGGAGGCAGAATTCTGCTTGAGTTGTAATGACAGAATGCATATTATTATGGAAGAAGTCAAAGAACAAACCGGAAAACTCGATCCTGATGAGGTATATAGAAGATATGACCTTTGGCTAAGAAGAGAGGTTAAAAAAAGAGCTTTAAGTAAATCGTCGGGATTAGTTGAATAAATCGTCGATAATTTTGCTGAAAAATAGAAAGATTAATAAATAAGAAAGCCCAAAGACACAAAAAGAGGGGGTTTTAGAAGTGTGTTAACCTCTAAATTCCCAAAATTTTATACTAAAAACACAAGAGGTGAATAGTAAATGGCAACAGTTGTAGCAAAAACAAAAGTTAAGAGAGCAGCAGGTTATCTCTATTATCTTGACAAGCACGGAAATGTCGCAAGAGTCAAGATGGCAAGAGGTGGCTCAAAAAGCAGAAGCAAGCCAGAGGTTGTGGCTAAAGCCGGCGTAAAGAGAGAAGCAGGATTCTTGTACTTCATAGACAAGGCAGGAAATGTCTGCAAAGCAAAGATGGCAAGAGGCGGCAAGAAGAAAAAGAAAGCTGCTAAAAAAGCCAAGAAAAAAGCTGCAAAGAAAAAGAAAGGCGGCAAGAAAAAAAGAAGAAGATAAGTTCTTGATTTTTTTATTTTTTTTATTTTATTCTTGAATTCTTTTTGTAATCTATTTTTTGTATATTTTTTATTTTGACTTGTATTGAAATTCAAATCATTAGTATTTTTATCTACCTTATTTTAACTCTATTTTATTGTTCGTATCGTGGTTATAACGGGTTATGAACCGTTATATCGAAGAGTAAGATTTATAATATCTCCAATATTCACCTTGAAAATGGCCTATCTAAGATGCAGATATAGAGAAAGTCGTAAAGAAGATTTCTATATAATTGAAATACCTGGAAGTGAAAACAGATGGTGTCTAATGGCAAAAGATATGGTGATTAAGGAGAATGAAAGAGAAGGACTTGTACGGGTATTAGTAGGCCCCAAAATAGATGATAAATCGCTTGTGCAAATATTGAACTCTGGAAAATATAGTGATATGACTATTTTTGTCCCTGATGAATTCTTAGTAAGAGAAAGTGAAGTAAACAAAAAATAATTCATTTTTTTATTATTTTTAATTATTATTTTTAATTATTATTTTTAACTATTATTTTTAACTATTTTTATTATATTTTATTTTTATTATTTTTTTATTGTTTTTTTATTATTATTTTTTCTTATATTTTTTTTATTATTTTTTTATGATTATTTTTTATTATTATTTTTATTATATTTTATTTTTATTATTTTTTTATTGTTTTTTTTATTATTATTTTTCTTATATTTTTTTATTATTTTTTATGATTATTTTTTATTATTATTTTTATTATTTTTTATTGTTTTTTTTATTATTATTTTTCTTATTAATTATTTTATTATAATTTTTTTATTATTTTTTATTATTAATTATTTTTATTATTTTTTATTGTTTTTTTTATTATTATTTTTCTTATTAATTATTTTATTATAATTTTTTTATTATTTTTTATTATTAATTATTTTTATTATTTTTTATTGTTTTTTTTATTATTATTTTTCTTATTAATTAT
>JBBIVF010000022.1:12220-16849 GCA_037439845.1 Candidatus Woesearchaeota archaeon | reverse complement strand
AAAAAATAAAAAAATAGGGTGATGGCTGCAAGAACTAAAGAAAATCTGTGAAGAGATTTTCTTTTTAATATCACCCTTTTTTATTTTGCTTTAGAACCATTCCTCATCTAGCGAATCTTCACGGGTCATGATGGATTTGTAATACTCCACAGGCTTGATGTTTATGATAGAAGTTCTGTGAACTATGTACTTTCCATCCTGGCTTTTGAAAACCTTTGACTCAACTATAGGCTGTTTCTTGAGCTGCTCTAATTTTTTTTCTGAAAGACTCATTTTTTCACCTCTATATAAAATATATAAAATTAGAACAGCGCGCTGCCCTGATCAGCTTGTCCTGCTAATCTGCTTCTCGTCATATGACTAATAGCATAAAATAAAAAAGAGGTTTAATAATGTAACGCAAGAAAATATGAAAATTATTTGTGTTTTATTGAAAAATTTTTAGTATTTTATGAATTTTGCTACAAAAAATGCATCTGTATTGTGAAGATGAGGCCATATTCTTATACACTTTTCCTTTATTTCCTTGTTCTCGGTATTCACTAGCCTGGCATTTTTCAGATTTATTTCTATCTTTTCAAGTTTAATGCTAAAATTATTAAGCGCCCATTCTACTATATCTTCATTTTCTTCTGGTTCAATAGAGCAACTTGAATATACAAATGTGCCGCCTGATTTAAGAAGCTCAATTCCCTGCTCAAACATTTTTTTTTGGTAGGTTGATTTTTCTTTTATCTCTTCAATTGTTCTTTTTTCTATCCATTCTTTCTCAAGACATAGATTTCCAGAGCAGGGAGCATCTAATATTATCTTGTCAAATTTAATTTTTTTGTCTAACTTCAAAGCATTTACATTATATGTTATTATATTCCTGCATTTCATTCTTTCTATGTTATTATGCATCTTTAGCATTCTTTTCTCCTGCAACTCTAATCCTACTATGATAGCTTTTTGTCTTGATAATTGAGCAATCTGAGTTAATTTTGAACCAGGAGCAGCCGCCATATCCAGAATAAGCTCTCCTTGTTTGGGCTCAAGCACTTGTGCAGGTATCTGGGAAGAGGCAGATTGAATGTATATTAAACCAGAAAGATACTCTGGAGTTGAGGTTATATTTATGTTTGAATCTGCTATATAGCCGTGCCTCAGATATGGTATTTTTTCAAGCTTTATTTTTTTCAGACTAAGCATGCTTATTATATCTTTTTCAGGCATATAAGAATCATCTATTCTTATAACAGTAGGAAACTGCTTGAACCTGCATTTTAGTAATGTTTCATAATCTTTTTTTAGGAATTTTCTATATCTTTCAATCAGCTGGTAATTCAATTTCTATCTCTCCGTTCTTTTCATTTATGGACTTTATTATTTTGTGGCCTTTGACTTTATCTTTTATTTCTTTCCATGAGTATTTTTCTCTTGCTTTGTTGATTGTATTTAATATCTCTTCAATAAGTTTATATTTTTTATATATTAATTCTCCTATTTTTTGGTTCTCTTCAGCTTCTTTTTCGAGATTCTTTATTTGCTCCTCTTGCATATTTATTGCTTTTTTCAATCTCTCTATTTCAGGATTCTTTTCTTGCTCTACATTTTCTTTTTTTAATATAAAAGTAGATTCAATTGCTTGGCTAAATGATTGAAAATCTAATTTTAAAGAAGAGCTGAGATGATTTAGTTTTATTGGCAGTATTTCATTCTCAGTCACATTAGGCTCAATTTTTTTGTTTAGCAATTTCTGGAATTCGCTAAATAATAGATCAATTTCATTATTTTTCAATTCTTTACATAAAATGTCTTTTTTTAGTCCTGAATTAAAAATCAGCTCATCTGAATATATTTTTCCGAGATTCATGTCTTTTGCCAGTGTTTTTCCTATTATTTCTGAGGATGATTTTATTGCTTCTTTGAATGAATTTTTACCAAAATTGAATGAATCTACTGCTTTTGGGAACTCATATTTCTGTTTTGCACGAATTTCTCTTGTCTTGAGATGCTGAACCTGTATGGGTGAAATTATGGTGTTATCTTCATCACAAAATATTATGTTGCCTTTATCAAAAAATTCACATATTAGCTTCATTTTTTTTGTCTTTTGTTCTTTCAGCACACTGAATTCTATTACCATTATTCTTTGAGAACCTTGTTGAAAGATGTTTTTCACAATAGAATTAGTAAGGAATTTTCTTAGCAATCTGCAGAATGCCTCTGGCTCAGGCATTTTTGGTTTATACTCGGAGAGATAAGCAAGTTTTTCATCAATAACAAGGTTGATCTTGCCCTTATTCACAATATGAAACTCAATGAACAATGATTTCTTTGTTGGTTGATATATTTTCTGGACTCTTGCACCTATCAATATCTTAAATTCTTTTACTAGATAATAGAGATCCAATGCAGTTAGCTGTTCTTTCATAACAACATAAGAGGTAAGAACGTATATAAATGTTTTGAGTAAATTTTTGAGAGTTATTAAATATGCTTGAAATTTTTTTAAAATTCTTTTGATTCAGTCGGTATTGCGGTTGGGGATTCTCCTCCGTGCCAGGTTATTCTTGGCCTTACTCTCATTGGATACATCTTCTCATTCATATCATCAAAGATTATTCCTGCTCCTTTAACTCTTGGAAGATTGTCCAATGCCACTGTCAGACCTTCTCTCATATAACTCTGCATCAATGAAGCTAATGCTTCTGTGTCTAATTTAGCGGTTATTCTATGCGCAACAACTATATCTGCCTGAGTCATTACATCTGTGTGAATTTTTCCTGGCTGCTGCGAGGCAAGCACAAGAGATATGCCAGGTTGTCTTCCTTCTCTAAGGATAGTTATTAATGACTGAGAAGCTGCTGTTGTTCCTTTGTTAGGCAAGAATTCGTGGGCTTCGTCAAGTACAAGCCAAACAAGAGGTATTTGTTCCTTTTTTTCTTCTATATCAAAGTAATGCATAGCATGCTGGATCTGTGCAAATTCTTCATTCTTTCTTGCAAGCATCCTGTCTATGAAAAGTTTTTTTGAGATAAGACCAACAATCAGGCATTTTATTTTCCATCCCTGCGGATGTGTTGCATAACAAGAGACATCCAACACTGTTACTTGACCTGCTGCTGCAAGCTGCTGTAATGGAGTTCCCTCTTTTGAAAAAATACCCCATAGCTTGACATTCAAGAAACGATTTTCTGCAGCATCTTTCACATGTTGTTCAGTTCTTGTGTCCTGCCTAATTTCATTGATAATGTCATCTATATCATAATCTTCTCCTTTTAATTGCAGAGCTGTTACTGTTCTCTCTATAAGTATGCCTATAGGACTATTGATATCTATATCAAATGTAGTGCACCAATCAGAAGCGTCAAATTCGCTTGGTTTTAGGTAAAAAGGATAATCAGTTGGTATGCCTTGTTTTTTGAAAGGTTCAAAGAATGCTCCTGGAGTGAAGATTGAGATATTAAGTCCTTTTGGTTTCAGGTTCCATTCCTCAAGCAACAGTTCATCTTTTTTGTTTGGATATTTCATTGTCCAATAAATACCCATTGTATCTAGAAGAATTATTGAAATGTTTTTGGCTATTTCTGGCTCTATGTCAGAAAGACCTTCTGCCATAACACCTAAAGAATAACTTTTTCCAGAACCTCTTTTTCCTACAACAAAAATAACATGGGCCCTTGTTATATCCACATATATTGGAGTAGAAAGAGCTGTTATCTGGCCCATTTTAACATAGTTTTTTGCGAATTTTGCTCTTTCCTCTTCGCTTCTGCCTATAACTATCTCATACATTGATGCTTATGGCCAGAACAATGGTTATATATATTTATGATTACTAATAAGTAACAAATAATTTGATTTGAATTTCATAATCTTTTTAAATACACTAAAAAGACTTGTTTTTGGTTATCATTCTTCTATAAAAGATAACGAAAAATAATGGAGGAATAAAAAATGAGTGAAAAAAAGAAAGTTCCTATTAAAAAATCAAAGAAATTCAAAGAGAAAAAAACAATCATAGCTATAGCTGTGTTAGCTGTTTTAATAGTACTCGTGATCTTTTTTGTAATAAACATTGACAAAATCTTAAAGACAAAAGAAGTGTATGCTACTGTGAATGGACAAGAAGTAACTGAGTATGAGGTTATGCTTGAGCTAATGAAAATACCTCCTGAAATGAGAATGCAATATACAAAAGAGATGTTGATTAATCAAACAATAACTCAGATGCTTCTTGAGCAAGAGGCAGACAAAAAAGGAATTATAGTCACGCAAGAGGAATTAGATAAGGCAATTGAACTTATGATACTTCAATCTGGAATGGAAAAAGAAGCTTTTATGACTGAATTAAAAAATCAGAACCTGACTATTAAGATGCTTGAGGACTTATATAAAGGAACTATAAAAGTAGCAAGATTATTGAACCAGACAATACCTCAAATAATACTAGACCCTGAAGAAGTAGAGTCTTTCTATAATGAGAACAAAGATTCTTTTGTTGTGCCTGAACAAAGAACAGTCACTCACATATTGATTTCATCACAGACAAGAACAGAAGAAGAAGCTAAAAAAATTGCTGATGAAGTTTATGCCAAAGCAAAAGCAGGAAACGATTTCCTTAAACTTGTGGAAGAGTATTCT
>JBBIVF010000022.1:0-12210 GCA_037439845.1 Candidatus Woesearchaeota archaeon | reverse complement strand
ATATAACAATGGAACCTATACTTTTGCAAAGGGAGTTATGGTGCCTGAATTTGAAGCAAAGGCATTCTCAATGAGTAAAATAAACTCAATCTCTGAACCTGTGAAATCACAGTTTGGATATCATATCATAAGGCTGGATGCTGTGTTGCCAGCAAAAAAATTGAGTTTTTCTGAAGCAAAGCAGGATATAGAAAATTATCTTATTACTCAAAAACAAAGAGAGAAAGTCTTTGAATACATTGCTGCTCTTAAAAGTACTGCGGTTATAACTTATGGAGACAAAAAAAACGAAAGCGGAGTACTGGCTCAACTAAAGGAGCAAAAGCTGTTTGAAGACTTCAACGAAAAAGACATAGATGTATGTTATCTTGACGGCAAACCAATAATTAGGCTCTACACGACATCTTGGTCATCACATACTAATTGGTCAACTGCTGTTTTCAATTCTCTTGTAAAAGAGTATGGAGACAAAATAGTTGCGCATCATTGGAGCCTTGATACAGGAGATGATTTGTTAACTCCACAAATAGAGACAATGGTGCCCAGCCAAGAAGTAGAGCTTTTCAAAACAGTAAATAGTGGTTCAGCTGTGCCTGCTTATGTTTTTGGCTGCAAATTCGTTAAATTAGGAAATAAATATGAAAATGAAGACGCAAAAGACAAAGAGTTGGCTGAACTCAAAAAAGTCGTAGATTACTTGATAGAGCAGAAGTAATAGACTCTAAGAATATTATTTTTATTCTTTTTTCATTTATTCTATTATTCTTCCATTGATTCTAAAATCTTGAGCTCTTGCTCAGGGTCCAAAGGCAAAATTTCCCTGCAGATTATTTCTATTCTGTTGAAGACATTGTTGTAAGTGACTTTGCCTTGCATTTTTATTTGTGTGCCCAACACATGCTTTTTTATATTCTCGAATAATAACGGAGTTTTTCTTGTTTCTAGTATCTCTGCATTAGTTCTTTTTGTCAATAGTTCTGCTTGGTTTCTAAAGAATACACATCTCATAGTCTCTGTGCCATCATCAAGAACAGCATTAATAACATAGCTATAATCAGGAGTCACAGCACCATGCTCATCACAAACATAAGAGTCATCTTTTTGTTTTATTCTCTTTTGGCAAATAGGACATATTTCAAAGAAATTGGGATTGAATATTTGCACAACAGTCGCGAAAATTTCTACCATGAAATCTGATTGTGTTATTTGAAATAGCATTTTTCTTGGTATGCCTTTTTTCTCTGCCTCTGCAGTATCTTTTATGAGTATGTCTGAAGGATTTATGATTAAATTTCCACGCTCTCCTAGATGTATTTCTAATTCTCCGCTATTATTTTGTTTTACATAAGCACCTTTAACTTTCACTATATCTCCTTCTTTTATTTGGGATATCATCAATGCCTGTTGATTCCATAATACCAGACGAGATTGAGCTGTTTCATCTGCAATAATAATTGATGCCACTCTTCCTTTTCTTTTGTCCTTATCAAACTCAACCATATCAAATTTTCTTATAACTTTTCCTGCTGTTTCTATTGAACGCATGCCAAGAAGTATATTTTTTAACTTTAATGTTCCATTTGTCTGCTCATATAATTTGACACCAAGATCATTGGCAACTATATGAGCAGCTCCTTCTTTTGAGATAAGACCAGAAAGCTGACTAAGTTTCTCATTTATTCTTGTGTTTATTTCAAAGTCGGTTAGTTTTGACTGCTCCTTTATTTTAGAGATAATATCTTCATAAGGTATGCGGAACATGGTTTTTTTGTATTAGTATCTAGTTTAAATATATTTATGTTCTTTAGAGAAAAAAGCAAGTTATTGTTAATAAGAAGTAGTGAGATCAAGGTGTTTTTGTTTTGGTAACAGGAATTAATTTATTATTGCTATAATGAGCAGCAACAGCAATATTCGGGCATGAAGGCGGAAGAGGTTGTTCTCTTTGGGCAGATGAAGGAAGAGGCGAAGATAATTTGGGGGTATCAAGAGAGGTGGCATATAAGCTTGATGGACAATATAGATCATAGAATATGTCTGAAAGTATTATTGTATTTCCATAGAAATCTTCAGTTGGAGCCTCCCAGATTATTTTTCCTGATGAAATTTCAAAATCCAGCACATTTATAGGCACCATATTTTTTGCTGTTGCAGAAACAACTGCTGAGCTGGATGAAACTCCTCCTGAATCTCTCGCTTCGATTATGAAGAAATATTGTTTGTTTTCTGTGAAATTTACATGGCTATTGGATATAGCATCATAAGTTTCATTGAGTTTTATGGTCATCTTATTGTTGAATAAGTATATCTCATCTTCTTTTATCTCGACTTTTTCATCAAGATATTTGCATTTCTTTGATTGTCTTGTGGTTATATCACAAACACCAAATTCAGCACAGGGCTCAAATTCTGATTGATCGCAAACAAGGTAGCCTGAATCAGTTTTCAAATCATTCGTGAACACTTTTACTTTTATCTCAAAAGGGGCATCATTAGGCTTGCGGATTGTCCAATTTATAAGTGAAGAACCTCTTTCGAGTCTTATCACATAATCTGGAGCAGGTGAATGAGAAGAAGATGGATCTGTTGAATAAACTTTGATTATATAATATTTAAGGTCTTTTGCTGTTGAAAGATTCCAGCTCAAGATGAATTTGTTCTTTTCATACATTGCATTAAAGACATTTAACGAGGGTGCAGGAGGAAGTAAATTTACTATATGTACTGCTGCTCTATATGTTAATGACCTGTTTTCAACTCGGTCAAGATTCTGGTCTGCAATGAAAATATTGTTTTTTCCATCCTTGAAGCAAAGCCTTAAATCTTCTTTGTTAATTGAGCATGATGGTTTTGAATTTACAAATGAATCAAACTCAGTAATGGGTAATGCTGTAAAGAAAAGTTGTGAATTATTTTTGTAGAGTGCATGCTTATAAACATCATATCTGGGATATGTTAAATTGTAGAATTTCAAATCATGATGATAAAATGCAATATCATGCTCTTTATCCAAATCAACGGTTTTTAAGTCTGTTCCGATTAATGTAATCTTATCTATTGTGTAAGGCAGAGTTATTGAATGACCAAATTTATCAGATATTGTTGTTTCTGTAGCATCAAAAAGATAATGAAGAGTGTAGAAATCATAAACAGGCAGACCCTCTGCATGCCCTAATTTTGATGAATCAAATAGACAAATGCAATCATCATCAATAGATTTATGACATTGGTCAATATATTCAGCATAGCGATACAGATTGTTTTCATCTGGATTATAGCATTTGTCTATAGAGACTAAAAATCCGCGTAGAGATGAAGCATGATTAGTTATATATTCTGATGCACATTCAACTGGACTTTTTAAGTTATCATTAGAGCAAAGATTAGTAAGCGAGGTAGCGTAATTTTGCAAAGAAGTATAAATGTCTGCTGAGTAAGAATTATTGAAAAATGGCTTTTCTCTGAACCCTGTACTGAACTGGAATATGTCTTTTGGTATGAATATCTTTCTCGGCGAGAAAGCAATAGCAGGGATATTATTAATGCCTTTTTCCAGAGCAGATTTATAGCTCATTACAAGAGAAACATAGTATAAAAGGTTTTCTTTTTCCTCTTCAGGCAAATCCAGCTCAGTCCAGACAAGAATCCAAGGAGGATTTTTATTGCCATACAAATTATTTACTTCATTTATGGCTTTTGATATGCTTTGATATTTTTTGGTCTTGTATATTGCCAGAGCCAATTCATACTTGGCATCTTTTGTCTTTATATCTGAATACTGCAAATATTGCTTCATTACATCTGATGCGAATTTTATTGATTTGGTAATATCAAACCTTTCATCTTTCAGGCAATTTCCTGAAAAAGAAGATTCATCGCAAGGATATGTGTTACAGCAAGCTTGCAGATATGCATTTGTCGGAACATGCTCTTTACATAACTGAAAAAGACCAACACAACCATAAGGATAGCCAAAAGGCGAAACCGCGTATTGATTTCCGCCTGATTCAGCGAGTATCATTGCAAGCATTAGATTTTTAAGATTTTGATCATTTGTTACTTTAGCAATCTCTGAACTATAAGTTGCCTGGATTCTTGAAAGAGCATCTCTTTCCTTTTTTGTTATATTGAAAAGAGGTGTGCTTAGGTCAATGAGTTGAGTAACTTTGTATTTTATCTCTACATCCTTATTGCTCTTTCCCAAAAGCTCTAAGGGATTTGTTGAGAGCACTGCATAATTGAAATCATAAAACCTATATCTGTTATCAGGATATGCAGCAAGCAATTTCTTGAAAGGCATATCAAATGCTTTTGGAAAGTTGTCAGTAAATTCTGGTTTGCATAGATTATCATCCCATTTATTGAATCCAAAATAATTGCAATTAGTATCAAGATTATTTTTTCCGCCGAAAAGAGCCATTTGATATACTGCTTGGTCCATAGCTATCTTTGCTGCTTGGTCAAGATACATATTGAATCTTACAGAGTCCTGATATGTTGAGAATAAATTATATGCAGTGCCATCTATCATTAATATTGTGTCTTTTGCAGTAGTGGAAAAGAAAAGATAAGTCAAGGTAATAAAAAGTATTAAAATTAGACCTACTGAAAAAATGGCTGCTTTTTTTCTTTTCATCATCTTGTATCTTTTGCTCCGAAATCTACCATTAAAGTTTCATTTTTATCAAGCAATGTTAAATATTGGGGCAGAGGTTGATATGCTCTGTAGTTGAATTTAGGTGCTTGTACTGGTATAAGGAAGCACTGGTTAAAAAAACACATATATTGTATTGATAGTTTTGTTGTCTTTAAATCTCCAATACTGAACTCTGCGCCTTTATATTTTATATCTAATATTGAAAGATTATTATTTAATGCATTCTTAATCATTTCATTTTTTGAATCTATCTCATCTTGATAGGTCAAAGAGGTTTTGTTTATTTCATATCTAGAATATTCCAGCAAAAAATCCTTTACATCTTGTCCATTTATTTTTGTATTCTCTAGATAGGTTTGCAGGTCAGTATATGCAAGTACTGTTGCTGAGAAAGCTGCTTTTAGTTGATGTGATGCTCCTCCTTTGCATCCTGAAATGTTGAAGAGCAGCAAAAATACTACAACAATTACTATGTATGCTATTATCGCATAGAAATCTGCATATACCTCTATTTGTGCTTTCTTGGATTTAATCATTTTTTAGGAATGTATAACTCTATTACAATTTTTCCTTGCTTGATGTTGCCTGATTCTTTGTACTGTACATATATTTCTTTAATGAATCTATCTATTACTTTTCCTGATGTTGAGGAATACAAGTTTTCATATAGATTGAACTTAACGCTATTGAATGTGATATTTTTAATTTGATTGTTACTGGCATCAAACAGCATGGCTCTGAATGCATAGTAACCAGAATCATTTCTCATTGAATAACAGCTATTTATTCTATCATCAGTGAATTGATTTAGGTCTATTATATTCGGATAAAAGCGATTTGTATCAGGGTCTTGATAGATAAAACAGTCTGGTTGGTAAAAAAGTCTTGCAGAAATTATATTTGCTTCTGTTTCCTGGGTATCGAATGAATGAGAGATGCTTATTCTGATAAACATGAAAACAGTCAGCAGAATTATGCCTACAAATATAAAACGAACTATCATCATAAAAATATTTGCATCTGCTTTTTTTTTCATTATTATCATTTCCAATAATCACTTATTGCTTTGGCTGTTGGCTCAAAAATGAAATCTTGAGCATATTGTTTAAAATCTTCAATATCCATGTTCAGCTCTCCTAGCTCTATTAACACTTTGTTAATGTAAAGCGAATCTAAAATATCATAATGACTTGAGAATGTCACTCTACTCTTTTCTAAAAGCTCTACAACAAAACCCTTGTTTATGTATTCATTAGCCAAAAAACAAGCTAGTTTTTCTGAACCCTGCACATAGATTATTTTCATATGATAATATGGCATTTCAGGATTCATTGCATGAAAACTTATTAGGGTTGAATTTGAGTTTTTTGATTTTCTCTCTGCATCATTGATGTTTGATTGAAGCAATAGGTCGCTTTGAGCAACTGCATTTGAAATCAATGAAAGAAACTCGATTTTTCTTGTTTTGAACATTTCAAACAATGCCTTATCAAGATATTCGAATTCTTTTCTTGAAGAATAATAATATCCTGGATTTGCAGAGTCATGGCCAAAATCAAGAATAATGTATTTTGTCTTTATGCTTGGGCCTGTGCATTCATATGCTGATTGCAAAGGTTTTTCATTTATCAGTAATTGATATTTGATTAACGGATTGCTTATATCTTTAAATGAAGATTTTATGAAGTTTAGATTTTCAAGGTCAGATTTATGAAAAGTTTTTGTAAATTCAGATTCTATAGTATCAAAAGCAATTGTCTTTGATTCTGGCAGTGTTTGTTTTGACATGGCTGCAATAATAAGAAGCATCAATATAAGAGAAGCTATAGATATTGCCAACAAAGTGATGGTATTTGTTGAGAGATTAAATATGGCTTTCTTAGCTGACATCCAACACCACCACTCTTTTTGGTTCTATATTCACTTTTAATTTTTGTTGAGTAAAATTGATGGTTGAACTCCAATATATTTTTCCAGGAGCTGCATATAATGTGTCCATAACCAAAGCAGTATCTCTTGTAATCTTGTGCTTTTCAAGTATCCTTGTGCTGCTTAATTGAGTAACAAGATAAAGTAAAGAGACAAGAAGTATGATAAGAATAAGAAGCTGGCCTATCTGGAATATTATTTCTGATAGAATGAACTGTGCTCTTTTGTTTCCACCTCTTTTAATAGCCTTTGGCCTTGGCATTTTAATTATTTATAGAACCTGTATTTAAATAGGTTTCTGAGATTTTTAAGATAAGGCTTGACAAGGTTCTTTTAAGTTCCACATACTACTGAGACGTCTATATGCATCTTCATCATCATCATATATGGCTGTTATTTTAAGTTCTTTATTTGTTCTTTTCATATATAATGTATTGAATCCGTTTTCTCCTGAAAAGTGCCAAGCTGTTAAAGCCAATCCTTCATAAACATTACTAAAAGAAAATTTGGTTGAAAGATATGAACTCTTTATTTGATCTATATTATCAAGATTTATACTAATACAACTGTCTTTGTAGTTATCACATTTAAATTTACCGTCACTAAAAGCACAAGAGCAAATACAGAACATTCCTAATGTACAAGAATCTGGCATTAAAATTTCAAGCGGTGTTGGATGAAGAGGGTCTTGTGCGCGTTTGTCTTTAGGGTCAAATATTACAATACCCTTATGTTTACCGAGGTAAATGCTATCTATCCTGCATTCTGGTTTTATAGAAGCATCTGCTTTATCAATATTCTTTAATGCGAGTACTAATTGTTTTTGAGATTCTAGTGTAGCTTGGTCTATTTCAGTAGAGAAGAATGCAGCGAAGAGCATTTTGAAAAGAAAGTATAAGAGAAATACCACAACAATAAACACAAGAATTGCTATTGCAAGAAATTTTGATTCAAGTTCATAGCCTTTTTTAGAAAACATTTTCATCAGGTCTTAGGAATGCAGCAGACCTCATTAGCTTTGCATCCAACTTCAAGCTTATAGCCTGAGCAAGGAGCATCTTTTGGTATGCACTGACCTTCTTTTCCTAGGTTACTGCAGCTCGTTATTGTTGACGAGGTGTTTGTTGCTTTGAAGATGCTGTTTCTGAAAACAAAAAGCAAAATAAGAAATACCATTAATGCGAGTATTAAAGATATTATCTGCCAGTTTATATCTGCTTTTTTTGTCATATTATGCAACACCCTTTTGGACAATCCGCAAAAGTTCCATCTATTTTTATCTCGCCCGGCAAATTCTTGCAGCAATCCCTTCCTGAACCAGGGACCTTGCATTTGTCTGCTCTATATTCACCAGTTGTATTGGCAGTAGCTTTGGAAAAGAGATTAATCTTGCCTGAAAATATCGCTACAATAATTATTAATACTATCAAGGCTATTGCTGCTATAATTATTGTAGTAATAGCTATATCTCCTTTTATGTTGGCTTTTTTCATCTTATCTTCCACAACATACTTCGTCATTTCCGCAATCAATAAAATCCGAGCCATATTGTGTTCCTAAGCAGGTTCCTATTGGCACACAGGATTTACTGATAGTGTCTTCAGGATGGGTTTTGTATGTGGCGCAAATTTTCTGAGTAGTTTCTGTTGTTGTAGTTGAATAACCTTTATTGAATACTTTTATTTTGCCTGAAAAAACCACTACTATTATTACCAACACAAGCAAAGCTATGCCTGCGATGATAATTGTACTTAATGCAATTTCAGCTGCTTTTTTATTCATGTTCCCACCGGCATACAACATGCTTGATTAGCAGGATCAGGACACCCTGTTCCTGACTCTTTTAGATAGCCTTCTTCACAAGATTCAGTAATTGGAATACACTTGCCCTTATAATCTGCACAACTCCCTTCATTTCTTATCTTTGCTATGCTTTTGTAATAGAAAAGCAAAAAGACAAGCATACCGACTAACGCAATAACAAGCATTATTATTATGTTAATTGAAATTGCTGATTTCTTCATTTTAATGTGATGCAGCAATAGCCTTTTTTCTCTTTCTCGCAGTTTGTGTTCATTTTGATGAATCCGTCTTTGCAAGCAGTAACTGCTGCATCTGGACTTGATGCACTAATACACTGGCCGCCTTTTTCCTGGCAGCTTGCTATGCTCACATTAACTAAAGTTATTTTCCCTGTAAACATCAAGATTACTACTACCAGAACAACTAGCGCTATTACTGCTGAGATTATTGTGGTGATTGCTATATCTGCTTTTTTCATTCTATGTGGCAGATATTTTTATGCAACAATTCATACTCGGATCTGGTTTGCCATCAGAACCTAAACAAACCCACGCCCTGTAAGGAGTTGGATAGTCTTCTGCATCTCCTTCTCCGCATGCGCTTGTAGTGCATATTCCGCCGTTTTTCTCACATTCTTTGATACTGCCAGTAAATATTCCCATTCTTCCTAAGAAGATTATGGATAGAATCACTAATACCAATAAGGCCAATGCAGCAATGATGATTACATTGACTGACATTCCCTGTGCTTTTTTTGCCATGAAATCACCTCTTATATTTTTAAATATGATATGATTTTATTATGATTTATATTTATAAAGGTTATGGTGATATTTTAAAACAAAATACTTTAAAGCCTTTTTTTAGTCCTTTTCAGTTTTAAACATCAAGAAATTAAGTAGTTGTTTTTAAACCTACAACTATATTAGCATCAATCAATTCTAGTTGTTTTGCACCTGCAGGCATATTTGTTGAACCTGATTTGTACCATTTATCCTGGTAAAAATAATTCTGGGTTTTTAATTTTGGAAAATTTATGAAATATGAGATGTCATATTGCGAATTTTGTGGTAAATTAAAAAAAGTTATTTTGTTATCTTCAATTTCCACTTTTATTTCAAACTTGTTACCGGCTGTATCTAAACATGAATATTTATCACTTGAATTATAGGTGCATCTTCCTATTATATTTCCATTATATTTATAATAATACTTAATCTTAAAATCATCAATTATATTATCATTAGCTATTTTCTGTGAAAACGTGAAAGTTACATCACAAAGTCCTGTTATTGTTGCCCATAAAAACTTATGTGTTGATTTGCAATCATCTGTTGAGATTGGTTTTATTTTACCTTCGATTTTTTCATTAAAAAATTTTGAATCCATGTTATTAAAATTAGATAAGATTTCCCAATAATATGAACTTGATTTTAAATTATTAATATACATGACAGCCATATTCTTATTGTAAAATGCTTTCTCTTCTTCTGTTAGGTCATCTACATTAAATCCGAACACTGATTTGCTGAGTTTGTAGATAACAGGAACAACCCAATATATTACAATGGCCACAATAAAAATAACGAGGATTAATTTGAACAAAGGAATTGCTGCTTTTTTGTTTTTCATCTAACCACCCAATACTTCGAAAAATTTTTCAATCAGTTCTTTGATTTTATCCCTGAAAATTATTGATATAATAACAAGCACTATCAATATTGCCAAGAAAAGCAATAATTTTCCCATTGTTGATTCAACCATCGCTTTTTTGTGTTTCATTTTTTCTCTTATATTTTGATTTTATTTAAATTTTTTCATATCTGTATCTTTGTCAGGAAGTCCATACAACCCAAGCTTGCGGCATCTGATGCCTTTGTGAGTATTGTTGCACCACCGTAAGATGGTTTATCAAACCAAGGATTTGTGTAATAATAAACAAAAATGATTGCATAGTATTCTCCTGTCTTAAATTTAAGATCAGAATAAGGATTGAAAAAACCATCTGCTCGTAGTTTATCTCCTATGCTAGGAGTGCTGTTAAAAGGCCCTAGAAAATCTTTATATGATTCGCCTGATTTGTAATTCGATTCTAAATAATTCTGAAAATCATCTATTATTATTTCAGCATTGTTCTCTGTGCTAATATTATAGATATAACATATAAAGCAAGTTTTCTCCTCAACTATGCCTGAGAACATTTTCTTGCCCTGAAGAAATGTATCTGAACATCTATACATATCTGTTGCGAGTTTCTTCTCCAATTCTTTTTTTGAATTATCATTATTCTTGAGATAAAAGTTCTTGGTTATAGTGACGCACTTCAATGCTTCTTTTATATCTTCAGGAGAAGTAAAAAAAGATGCCTGCGCGATTTTTGCCTCAATGAAATTAAGGATTACTGAATTCTTGCAATTCTTCATAAGAAGGTCTTCTCTTGTCTCTTGACCATATAATTTGTTAATTATCATAAAGAAAATAATCAGCCCTATAATAAATAGGGTTGCAATAAGCATTGTCTCCCATATCATTGATTTTTTTGTTTTCATATTGTCCTATGTTTATCCATAAAACTTATTATCTTCACAATACTCGTCAATATAATTGGTATTTATCAAGACAACTCTGTTTTTAGGCGCATTACCATTGTCATCTCCTGAAAATAATATTATTAATGATTTATAATTGTCTGTAAAATTAACGACATAATCATAGTTATAAGAGCCTATATTGCTATAATTTAAATATTCAAAATATGTCAAGCCAGAGTCATAGGTATTAGTTTGGAGATAAGTTCTAAATTCATCTGCCTTTAATGAGAAATTATAGAGATAATGACAGGGCCAGCAAGTAACATCTAGTTCTTTTCCCTGCCTGAATTTTGTATAGCATCTTGCCATTGCAGTTGCAACATAATCCATTAATTCTTCATTCATTGTTGCGGGTTCAATATCTTTTATTCTTTGAAATTTCTTATCCAAGTTAGCAGTATACATAATTTTCTGGTTGATATATTTAGAGTATTGTGGAGGGCATTCTTTTATCTCAAACAAAATTTTGGACTTTTCCTTTGCAACAATGCTTAATTTGCATATTTCTTCTCCATAATGTCCGCTTAATCTTGAAAGCACAGAGCTGATTAATGGAGTCATGGCTATTATAAAGATAATAATAAGCACAAATATAACTATTGCTTGTAGAGACACATTTATTGCTTTTTTATTGTTCATCATTCTGCATAACACATCCTTAGTTTTATATATATTTGGCTTTGGCCAGTTGGATGCACGAAAAATTTTTCTACTGAGGTCTTTTTTTCAGTGCAAGGAGAATCTGAGCTGAACTGTATCTTTTTCGCGCTAGAAGTGGGTGATGAAGCTTCGAAAAGAAATTGCCTCTGCTGCATTTTTAGCGTGTTGTTTATTATTTTTTCTGTAAAATTAAGAAGATAAATATCTCCATCTAATGGGTCTGTGAAATTTCCACAATTTATGTATCTTCCATCAAAATATGCTGCTAGAAGCTCTTTATATGGCAGGTTTTTGCATGTTGTTGTTGTTTCAGTAAGTGTGTTGATGAAATTAGAGGACATCTGAGTCGCGTCAAATTTAGGTTTTGGATTCTCAATTTTTTTAAAAAGAATGAACCTTATTGCCAGAAGTAAGCCTAATGAAACTAATAAAACAATAACTGCAAGTCCTATAAATTCCAGCTGGGCTTTTTTCATTTTAAATTGTTTAACATTTTACTTTAACATTTTAATGTCAAGCTTTATTGTGGCTTTTTATGAATAATAGACTGTTGTCATGATTCCGAAATTT
>JBBIVF010000021.1:0-17088 GCA_037439845.1 Candidatus Woesearchaeota archaeon | reverse complement strand
TGCTGTTCAAAATATTTCATCTTCTTGACTATCCTTTCAAGGATGGAGTCTATCATTTCGCATATGGTTATGTTTCATTACCTACTGGCAGGATGAAATCAAGAGAAGGCACTGTCATAGATGCTGACGACCTTGTTGAAGAGATGGAAAAGACAGCGCATGCAGAAGTAGTAAAAAGATACATAGACATACCAAGAATAGAGGCAAAAAGAAGGGCAGAGATTATAGGTATGGCTGCATTAAGATTTTTCCTCTTGAAATATGACGCAATGAAAGATTTTGTGTTCAATCCTAAAGAGTCTATATCCTTTGAAGGAGAGACAGGGCCTTATTGTCAATATACTTATGCAAGATTGGCAAGCATATTGAGAAAATATGATGAAAAAATAGATGATAATGTTGATTATTCAGTGTTTTTCCATGAAAATGAGAAGAATGTGCTTAAGATACTTTCTCAATTTCCTAACTTTGTTGAAAAAGCCAGTAATGAATATAAACCTAACATCATTACTGCATATCTAATTAAGCTCTGTCAAGCCACAAATAATTTTTATCATTCATGCCCTGTTTTGCAGGCAGATGAAAAAGAGAAGAAAGCGAGATTATTGTTGATATCCTGTGCAAGGCAAGTAATCAGGAATGGCCTTAATCTGTTAGGAATAGATGTATTAGAGGAGATGTAGGTCTAGGTCAAAAGTAGTCACAAAAAGTTTTATAGTTGTTACAAAAGTTTTTTATATTAGCAAAGAATTCTTTTTCTAATGAACCATAAAATAATTTTCTTGCTATTATCTTTGATATTTTTGATGCTAATAATGGGTTGTGTACAAAAAGAAAAAACAGCTGAATCAAGTTTAAAAACAATAGAGATAGAGGATCAATGCAATTTAGCTAATGCTTCTTTGGACCCAAAATGCCATAATCAAATATCTTTGCCCAAACCTGTCATATCACGAGCAGAGACAATACCCTACAATAAGGATGAAATAGCATTGCACAATATTCCTGAAGATTGCTGGGTAATTGTTGGAGATGTTGTTTATGATATTTCAAGATGGGTTATTGATAATCCAAAGTATTCAAAATACTGCGGAAATGAGTCTTCTGAGCTTGTCAAAAAAAGAAAAGATACTTGGATTCAGGTAGGTATATTAAATTAATACTATATATTAAATTACTACCTATAAAGATGCTATAAAATCTGAAAAAATAAATGTAAAAATTCTATTAAATGAGTTATTTTTCTATATTGAAAATATTTATATCGCATCTCTTTTATTAATATATACTACTTTGGAGTAGTTCTAAAATAGAAAGATTTATATATTTGTACTACTATAAAATAGTTAGAATGGGTGAAGATAATATCAAAGTGACAGATCAGTTGATTAGAGACATTGTAGTAGAGGTTGTTGGTGAAGATGTCATACCTGTTGTTGAGTACCTAAAGAACAGAGAAAATGTTTCTGAGTTTAAAATTGCTGAAGATATTGATTGTGAGGTTAATAGAATCAGAAGAATTCTTTATAGGCTTTATGACAAAAATCTTGTTTCTTATCGAAGAAAGAAGGACAAGATTAAAGGATGGTCAATATCTTATTGGACATTCAACAAGCCAATGATCAAGCATATTTTGCGCGATATGAAACGCAAGAGGTTAATGATGCTAAAAGAGAGACTTCAAAGAGAAGAGGAGTATAAAGGTTTGTTCTACATTTGTTCAAAATTATGTTCAAGAATGGATTTTGACACTGCTTTTTTGCACAATTTCAAATGTCCTGAATGCGGCTCAGTGCTTGAGCATCAGGATAATTCAAAAACAATAGAGAGATTAAAAGAGCAATTAAAGGAGTATGATGTGTAAAATGGACCAAGAATTAATTGAAAAATTCAAGAACATCAGAAGGATGCTAAACCTGATAAAATATTTCAGGAAAAATGGCATGGATTATCCTATTGGACCACTCTCTTTGTACAAATCCGAAGAAGACAAGAAGTTAGTAGAGAAGAAGCTTACAGAAGAGTTCAAAGGTCTTGAACAGAAATGCATTGAAAAAAATATTCCGAAAGAATTGATGTTTGCATAGAAAATTTTTCATATTTTTAGTCGATAATTATATTAATATGTAAATACCGAAGCTCTTGTCAGCTTCTGTCCAATGCTATAGGGTGGGTAGATGAGAAAATTAGCATTAATCATACCTGTGTTAAACGAAGAGAGAACAATATCCAAAGTCATTGAGGATTTCAAGTCAGAGCTATCTAAACTGAATCTTGATACAAAAATTTTCGTGATAGATAATGGCTCTAAAGATATGACAAAATTAAAGGCTTTGATTTCTGATGCTTATGTGATGGAGGTAAATAAAAGAGGCAAAGGAAATGCTTTAAGATATGCATTCAAGAGGATAAAGGCAGATTTCTATGCAATTGTTGATGGTGATGATACATATTTCGCTGAAGACATTCATAAACTATTAGTGCCTGTCATTTCTGGAAATTATGATATGAGCATAGGTACAAGGATGAAGAGTTTTGTGAAAGAAGAAAAAGCATTTTTGCATGAGTTCGGAAACATATTGTTAAGTATGATTGTTAGATTATTTATTAGAAAAAAAGTCAAGGATCTTTGCTCTGGTTATAGGGTAATGAAAAAACAACTCATAAATTCTTTGAATCTTGAGTCAGAAGGATTTGAGATAGAGACTGAATTGACAGTAAAGGCCTTAAAGAAAGGTTTCAAGATAATAGAAGTGCCTATACATTACAAAGAACGTCCAAAAGGTTCAAAATCAAAACTCAGGACTTTAAGAGATGGTTTTCTCATATTTAGAAAGCTTTTAAAATTAAATTTGTCCTAGATATTTTATTTTCAAAGATATTGTTTTCAGAAAAAGCTTGTTCTGCATTAATCCCTAATACGTGACAATTTAACATTTAAAGGTGCCACATGCAAGTAGCTAAATTTAAAAATTGGCTCAGACTCCTCTTTAAGATTAATTAACGGAGGTCAGGGTGTGAAAAAAATAGCTTTGTTAGCGCCAGAATTCTATCCTATTTGGGGCGGGGTAGGAACTTATTCATGCAATCTGGCAAAAGGGCTTGAGAATAAAGTAGATATTCATATCTTCACGCCCTATAGAGGTTTTGATGAGACTCAGATAAAAAGAAAACTCGGACTAAAGAGAGCCAAAATAATTTTTGTCAGCAGAGCATTTGATTATTTTTTCTATAACCTTTTTTTTCAGATATTTCTTGTATTTAAGTTTTTGAAAATGGACAAAAAATATGATTATGACCTAATACATTCTGCCAATCTTGTACACATGCCTGATTTATTTTTAGGCTTCTTTACTAGAAAAAAAATAATAACAACAGTACATACAACAGTAAAATCTCAACTCAAAGGAATATTAGCAAAAAGAGGAAGTTTGTCTTATGTTGAATTCTTTAATATCTTGTTTTATCCTTTTCTTAAAATATGTGAATGGATTTATCTTAAAAGAAATAGAGAGCTTATATTTGTATCTAATTATTCTGCAGATAGTTATATTATTTCAAAAGATAATTACCACAAACACATCATCAATAATGGTATAGATTTTAAGATTTTCAATAACAAAATTTCAAGAAAAGAGTCCCTGAAGAAAGTAAAAAAGGCATATCCATATCTGCCTATGCGTTTCTTTGACAGGAAAGTGATATTCTTTTGTGGTCGTTTGATAAAACAGAAAGGCAATGACATAATGAAGCAGATGATAAATGATAAGAGGCTGAAGGATTGCAATTTTCTTGTAATTGGTAATGGGAATAAGATAAAGTCAAAGAATGTTGTTCAGCTTGAGTATGTAGATAATAAAATGCTTCCTTTTTTCTTGAAACTAGTGGATGTATATGTGCTTCCCTCTTATAATGAGAATTTTCCTTTTACGCTAATAGAAGCAATGTCAATGGAGGTTCCTTGTGTTGCATCTGATGTTGGCGGAGTCAAAGAGATATTAGGTAAAAATGGGATTTTAGTAAAAAGAGGAGACCTGGATGGTTATGTCAAAGGTGTATTGTCAATATTAAATAAAGAAAAGCACTTCAATAGTCTCAGAAAAGAAGTAAGGCATCTGGATGCAGAAATTATGTGCAGAAAAACATTAAGTTTATATGAAAGCATATTAGAGCATAAACCTCATTTATGCATAATTCACGATATTCCTGCAGAGGTTCTTGAAAAGAAAGGAATATTGGAAAGAGCAGAGAAGAAGTTCAATGAGATTGCAAAAAAATATGAGGTCACTTTCTATTCCATTAAATCAGGCTCAAAACATAATGTCAAATATAATATCAAAGGAGCGAAAATTATTGAAATAAGAAAACTATTTTGGATTTTCTTGCCTTTCTTTTTGTTCTATAGAAATAGACAAAAGAAAATAGATCTTTTGAAATCATATAAACCATTCTATACCTCTTTTCTGGCATTAATATTCACAAAACTCTTCGGAATAAAACAAATTACTACACTCCATGGTGACTGGGAATCAAACAGGAAAAATTATGGGTTATTTTCCAGAGTTATAAAATCAGCACTAGAAAAAATAGTTATAAGAAACTCAAACGTGGTTTTCTGCACTAGCCATAATCTCAGAGAATATAGCTTGAAAAAAGGAGCAAAGAAAGTATATGTTATTCCTACTTGGGGATGTGATATAGATATTTTTCATAAAATCAAAAAGAACAAAGACAAGAACAAAAACAAGAAAATTAACATATTATTTGCTGGAAGAATAGAACCGCAAAAAAATATTGAGCTGCTTATCAAAGCCTCGAGAATATTAAGAGACTCTGGCAAAAAAATTCAGGTAAATCTAGTAGGCCCTATTAACAATAATTCATATTATTCACGCTTGAAGATTATGATAGAAAAAGCAAGATTAGAGAGGTCAATAATATTTAAAGGAGGAATTCAACAAAAAGAATTAAGCAAATATTACTCTACTGCAGATTGCATAGTTTTGACATCTAATATGGAAGGTCTTTCACACACTATTCTTGAAGGTCTGCTCTTTAATAAACCAATTGTGGCCAAAAATATTGGAGATACAAGCAGATTAATAAGAAATGGCAAGAATGGCTATGCTTATGATATTGATAACCCCATTCTTATTGCTAAGCTGATTGAACAAGCATCAAAGTTGAAAGTCAAAGATAAATATGGTTATTCATTGATAAAAAACAATTATTCAATGTCAGAGTCAAACAAAAAAGAGCTTAAAGCACTAATGAGAGAAAGCACGAACCAGGAAAATGAGAATAGTTCATGTAGTGCATAGGTATTATCCGAATGTTGGAGGCGTTGAGAAAGTTGTTAGAGATATTGCTGAGCATCAAGCAAAAAATAATGAAGTGATTGTAATAACTGGGGATATGAGAAAAGGACTTAAAAAATATGATAAGAAGAACAATGTGAGAATAATAAGATTAAAGTCTTTTTCAATAAATGATAAATATTTTATCAATTTTTCTGTAAGAAAAAAAATAAAGGACTTAAAACCAGATATAGTACATGTGCATTCTGTCTCTAATCTAATTTCATTCTCAGCAATGACAATAAAATATCAAAAGTTAGTATTTACTCCTTATGAACATAGAAAATCTTCCTCAAGGTTCAATGACTTGCTTCATTTTCTATATGCACCTGTCAAAAAATTTATTTTCAAGAAAGCAGATTTTATTTGCTGTCTGACAGAAGAAGAAAACGAGAGGATTTCAAGAAAATATGGCATTTCGCGAGATAAGATAAGAATAATAAATCCCATCATTGAAATCAAAAGGCCAAAAGCAGCAGTAAAAAGCTCAAAGGTAGCAAAAAAAAATAAAGACACTTTTAATATTATATTCATAGGCAGGCTTGAAAAATATAAAGGCATAGGCGAAGTCATGAATGCATTACAAAAGATAAACTCTAAGAAGCATATAAAATTTACTATCATAGGCAAAGGACCTTATGAAGCATTCTTGAAAAACAAGGCAAAAAAATTCAGGCATTTAATTGAATTCAAGCCTTTTGTTGAAAATATCAGTGATGAAATTGCAAAAGCAGACCTATTAGTAAATTACTCTTCATCCGAGTCATTCGGTATGGTGGTAATGGAAGCACTATTAATGGGAGTGCCTGTGCTGATGAAAGAAGGGCCCTTGAAAATAGATGAGGAATTTGTTGTTCATGATGAAAAATCCTTGAAGAAAAAGATTGAGATGATGATAAATAAAGACAGATACAGAGAGAAGATGAATAACAAGGCGGCTGAGTATATACGAAAAAGAAAAGATTATTCGGCTTTAAATGTTAATAAGAAATTGATAGGAATTTATACTGACCTGTTAAATAAAAAAAACCAAAAGAAAAAAATCATGTTCCTGCTAAGGTTCACACACCCTGACAGGACTTACTGGTGTCCTCAGATAATGAATCTTAGCAGGTTCATGCATAAATCATATGATGTGAGATGGAGCATTGATTCATATAGTTCTGAAAAAACTGCATCTTACTGCAAAATACCAATAATACTGAACAAAATCTCAAAAAAACCATTAAGAAGAATATTTTTGGAGTTGATGAATATAATAAAAAAGATTAATCAAATAAAAAAATACAACCCAGACATTATATTTGTCAGGAATGATTTTATCAATGGACTAATAGGCCTTTTTTTCAAGATTTGCTACTCAAAGAAATTGATATTTAACCTTAGCTATCCCATTTACGATTCAATGATACTTGAAGCAAAGAAATACAAAGATAAGAGAGTATTAAGATATCTTTATGGAAAAATAGGAAACATATTGATTAGACCAATACTCAAGTATAGTGATGTGATTGTGGCCATATCTCCTGAAATGAAGAAAAAATATTTTTCAAAATATCACGACAAAACCTTGGTCTTGCCTATGTCTGCTGAAGTATCTAAAGGTAATGTTTTGTCAAACAGAAAAAATCAGGTCATATACCATGGGTCCTTAGATAGATTAAGGAATATAGAATTTCTGATTGATGTAATGTCAAGGTTGATGTTAAAGTCAAATGAAAATATTAAGCTTATCATTACAGGCGATGGCAATGACAGAAAAAGATTAGAAAAATTGGTGAAGGATAAAGCACTTCAAGAAAAAATAATATTTAAAGGTAATATCTCAAGAAGAAATATTCATGCAGTTTTTTCTAAGTGCAGATTAGGTCTTTCCCCTCTTCCACCGGATGAAATATTCAAGGTAAG
Organism: Candidatus Woesearchaeota archaeon; assembly: GCA_037439845.1. Lineage (GTDB taxonomy): Archaea > Nanobdellota > Nanobdellia > Woesearchaeales > JBBIVF01 > JBBIVF01. The sequence continues at coordinate 9,823 of JBBIVF010000021.1, read as the reverse complement.
CTCGCCAACAAAAACCTTTGAGTATCTTGCTGAAGGCTTGCCTGTCATAGCCACTGATATTCCTGAGCATAGAAAACTAGTAGATAATTCTTGTGGATTTGTATTGAATTATGATGCAGATGAATTCGCGTCTGCAATAAAAGATATGATAAAAAACAAAAAGAAATGGAATCTTTACTCAAGAAATGCAATTGAATACATCAAGAAAAAAAACAATTATGAATCGAATTGTAGCGAATTTATTGAGAAACTAGAGGCAAAGATATGAAAACAGCAATGCTGATAATTTTAATTTTTGTATTTTTGTCGCAATTGTTAATTTATCCTATTTTAAAATCTTATGAGATAATAGACCTTACATCTCACTCTGTTATTTTATTGGATATTGCAGGAAGTATTCTCATAGGTTCATTGGTTTTTATGATTTTGAGAAATGAAAAAAATGCATTGTTATATACAATTGTCTTATCTATAATGGTTTTCTTTGTTATTGGGATTTCAAGACTTTTCTGGAATAATATCTCTGTTTTCACTTCAAAATTAGTCAATTTGCTGATTTCTTTAATTTACTCATCATCATTAGATGTCTCCAATACTTTCAAACCCGCAATAATAGTAAGCAATTGGAAAGTTATAATAGGCGCGACTTGTTCTGGGATAGAGTCTTTTGCCATTTTTGGAGTACTAATGATGTTTGTCTTATTAAAGGAAAGGAAAAATATCAGGTCCATGCACTTTGCCATATCCGCAGGCATTGGTTTTTTGGGACTTTTTTTGCTTAACATATTGCGCATATTTAGTATAATTGTCATTGGCCTTGAATTTTCAAGAGATTTTGCATTAAGGTTTTTTCATAGCAACCTTGCTTGGTTGATGTTTATTGGATATTTTTTCCTCTATTGGAAAATAAGCAAGCAGATAGTGATAAAAAATGATGAAAGTGAAGCTGTCAAGATTTGAAATAATATTGTATCCTGTTTTGTTTATCTTAGTACTAGCTTTGATGCTACAGCTATCAAACATAGCTGATTTATTTTTTACCTTGCGCTTTTTCTTTGGTGTCTTGCTGTTCTTATTTCCTGGATATCTTCTAACAAAAATTTTTTATCATAAAGAAGATGATTTAAGGTTCTTATTGCATGCGGTTTTGAGCATATTAATTAGCGGATTCATAGGAACTTTTTTTATATTCTATAAGAACAGATTCCTTGTTTTTATTTTATATCTTCTTCTCATTGTTGTCTTAGGTCTGTATGCATTTAAGAAAAAAATCAGCATAATCGCGCCAATAGATTTGGCATTTTCAAGAAGAATGATATTTTTGATATTTATCACATTCTGTTCATTATTGGTACTTGTAGTGTCTTGGTTATTGAGCTATCCGACAAATTCAAAGTCAATAAATGAATTGACTATTATGAATTTTCATCCTCTTTTTTGGATAGGATTAGCATCCGGGATAATATCCTTGCTCTTCTTGTATAGGTCATTAAAAAAAGGCAAAATATGGATTTCTTTTTTATTGATGATGGTGCTTTTCTCAAGCTATTTCTTTTATTCTTATCTTCCAGGACCAGACTCGCATTATTTCAGGTCATTGAGTGAAAAGTTCCAGACAGGCAAAATAGATACATATAGCCAAGGATATTTTCAATGGCCTGCTTTTTTCAGCATAGTCAATGTGCTATGTGACCTTACTGGAATGCAAGACATGAATTTGATATCAATTTTTATCTTCATTATAATTGGTTTTATTATATTCGGAGGATTGCATGTTTATTATTCAAGACAAGATAACAGGTTCTCTGTTTTTTCATTGTTCTCTTATGTGTTAATACTCTTCTATTTTCTTAATTTCCAGTTCGCACCTCAAAGTCTTGCTTTAGGATTAATAATTACTATGTTTATACTCGTTGAAGGAATTTTAGAAAAAGAAAATCTGTTTTTCAGGGTGCTTATTTATGTTAGTTTTATGCTGCTTGTTATGATGCATGCTTTTTTCGCAGTATTCTTTGTGATATACATAATTCTTCTTTTCATTTTCAATAAGATAATTAATAAAATAAGCAATAAACACTCTTGTGATTTTGGTTATATGAGCATATTCTCATTCATATTCTATGTTTCATATCTGCTTATTGTCTCTGTCAAGACAATTAATACAAGAATTGTGAATAATATTAAGCAGGTCTTGCCTTCTTTATCAGATAAGATTAATCCAGAATATTCTTCTATTGCCAGCAGACTAATTGACCCTGCAACAAGCACTGTATCTGGTTCAGCAGCATCTCTGCCATTATCTAATGTGCCAATTTTTATTTTAGATAAAATATTCCAGGCATTGTCAAGAATATTGCTTTTTCCTCTTTTTTTCATTAATGTTTTAGGATTTATTTTTCTTACCTTCAAAAGAAAGATAGGATTAAGTGCAATGGCCATATTAGGTTCAGGCTTAATATATTTTGTCCTTGGACTAAAATTTGACATATTAGGCATAAGAGCACTTCAGGTAATAATGATTCCTATCTCATTTGGCATAATATTTTGGTTGAGAAGACACATAAGATTCGAGCTTTTGGGATACATACTAATAGTGCTATGTTCAATAAGCTTAGTTGCACATGCGAATTATCATTATTCTAGTTATCATGATCCGTCTGATAGAATTGCCGCAGAGTATGTGGTTTCTTTATTGGAAGAGCATGAGAAGAGCTATGGCAAAGTGCCTGTGCTTTCAGTGTTTGCATCAAAACAATCTGCGGATTATATTGCAGGAAAAACTTCTTTGAGAGACAAATACGAATTCTTATGGTATGATTACAAGAAAAGAGATAATTATGATTTTGTGATATGGAACATAAATTCAATGGCCTCACTTGAGAAGAATCTTCCTATTAGTCAAAGAGCAATAATTGATTATGGCTCATATTTCAAAAAAAATTATCAATTAATTTATTCAGATGGCTACAGTGAAGTATATTCAAAATACTGATTTCAAAGTACTGTTAAAAAAATACGCTATTTGTCTAAAATTTTTTCCATTTTTTTTTAAACTCTCTTTTCAGCTTTAAAAATTTCTATATAGAAAATAATTTCTACACTCAGAGAAACATTTTTAAATAAGGTAATAATTTTTATTAATGACGAGAGAAGGACGAGAAATGGGTTAAAAAAAAGCTTTCTCGGCATATATCAACTAAAATAGGTTGTTTTTATGATAAAGAAAAAAATAAAACCCATATTGCCAAGTTTAAAGGAAAAGAAAAGGTATATGGTTTTCAAGATAATTTCAAGCAAGAAAATTGCCAAAGCAATAGTATTTGAAAGTATTCTCTACTCTTACAAGGAGAATTTCGGAGATATTGGACTGGCTCGAGCAGGAATACAATTAGTCGATTATGATGAAGAGACAAATACAGGAATTTTAAGAGTAGGAAATACCTATGTTGACAATGCAAGATATTCTTTTGCAATGGTTAAGAAGATAGATGATATGGATGTTATAATCTTTACAAAAGGGATATCTGGAACAATCAAAAAGTCGAAAGCAAAGTTCGCTAAGTAAAAAAAAGGAGGGATATTATGCAACCAGTACAACATCAAATGATGGGATATGACCGTGCAATAACTATGTTCAGTCCTGATGGAAGACTTCTTCAAGTCGAATACGCAAAAAAAACAGTCAGAGCAGGAAGCACTGCTATTGGAATGATATGCAAAGACGGAGCATTGCTTGTTGCTGACAAAAGAATTCTGGACCCGTTGATGGTGCCAGAGGCAGTTGAGAAGATATTCAAGATAGACGATCATATTGGAGCTGCTGCATCAGGAATATTGTCAGATGCAAGAGTTCTTATAGAAAGAGCGCAGCTCAAGGCACAGCAGCACAAGATAACTTATGACACACCAATTGACACAATAAGTGTCGTGAAAAGTATATGCGACCTGAAACAAATTTGCACACAATCAGGAGGGCTTCGACCATTTGGAGTTTCAATCCTTATCGCAGGCATAGATGTGACAGGGCCAAAGCTGTTCGAGACAGATCCGACAGGAATATTCTTTCAGTACAAAGCATCTGTCATAGGAGAAGGAGAGCCTGAAATAGAAGAAATATTGCAGAAAGAATATAACGAAGACATGTCAATAGATGACGGCCTTAAACTCGCGATCAGAGCACTGAAAAAGGTTCTTGGCGAGAATTTCAACATAGAAAGGATAGATGCCGGATTCGTATCTACAAAAGACAAGTTTTACAAAAAAATCAGTGTAGACAAAATAAAGAGCGTTGCTGGAATCTCCGGAAAGCCAGGGAAGAAATAGGTGAATAAAAAATGAGCAGACTAGGGGTTGTCAATCTTGACAAGGAGAAAGCCCATTTCAACATCGCAAGACTGAAAAGAGGCGGCAAGAATTTCGAGATAAACATAGATCCTGATCTAGCAATAGCTTTCAAGCAAGGCAAAAATGTTGATATAGTTGATGTGCTTAAGTATGAGTATATCTTTGAGGATGTAAAAGATGGAAAAAGAGCCAAAGAAACAGATATGAAATCTATCTTCGGCACAGACGACCCTCTTAAAGTCGCAGCGATAATATTAAAAGAAGGTGAAATACAAGTTACTGAAGAATTCAGAAAGAAGATAAGAGAAGAAAAAAAGAGAAAGATATTAGAGTTGATACATAAGAACGGCATTGACCCAAGAACAAACCTTGTTCATCCTATTCAGAGAATAGAGAATGCCTTTGAGCAGGCAAAGATAAGGATAGATGAGTTCAAGAGCGCTGAAGACCAAGTTTCTGATATCATCAAAAAGCTTCAGCCTGTGCTGCCTATCAGCATCGAGAAGAAACAAGTGTTTATCAAAATACCTCCTCAATATGCGCCTAAATGCATATCCCTGATAAGGCAATATGGCACCCTGAAGATGGAAAACTGGACGAGTGACGGGCATTACAATGCCACTTTAGAGATGGCTGCTGGAATGACACAGGAGTTGTTTGACAAACTAAACAGCATAACTCATGGTTCTGTTGAATCAAGAATTGAATAAAATAAATTTTAGGTGAAATAAATGAGTGAATTACTTGTAAAAGACAAAGACCTTGTAGTTCCCGGAGAAATACTTGCAAAGGGCATGGATTTTCTCCCTTCCAGGGGAACATACAGGCAACAAGAAAACATTAGAGCAGGCATTCTTGGACTTGTCAGCCTAGAAGGCAAAGTGCTCAAGATACTGCCTCTATCTGGAAGATACATACCAAAGAAGAACGATGTCATAATTGGAAAAGTTATTGACATCACTCTAAACGGATGGAGAGTTGATTTTGACTCGGCTTACACCGCTATGCTAACATTGAAGGATGCTATCTCAGAGTTCATTCAAAAAGGAGCAGACCTCACGCATTATTTCAATCTTGGAGACTATATTGTTGCGAAGATTGTCAATGTGACTTCCCAAAAGCTGGTGGATCTTTCGACAAAAGGGCCAGGGTTAAAAAAACTGAGAGGAGGAAGAATCATAAAAGTCAACACTCATAAAGTGCCAAGAGTCATTGGGAAACAAGGAAGCATGGTATCTATGATAAAGAAATATACTGGTTGTAACATAATCGTAGGACAGAATGGATTAATATGGCTCAACTCAGAGGACCCATTGAAAGAGGCGATCGCAGAGCAGGCCATAATAATGATTGAAAGAGAATCGCATATATCAGGACTTACTGACAAGATGAAAGAATTCCTCGAAAAACATTGCGGAAAAACTGCAGAGGAGAGTGTGAAAAATGACAATGACTAAGAGACTCGATGGAAGGAAATTCGATGAACTAAGGCCTATCAAGGCAAAAGTAGGAGTAATAAAGAATGCAGATGGCTCTGCGTATTTCCAGATAGGAGACACTATAGCTTACGCAACAGTGTATGGGCCCAGAGAGCTTTTTCCTAAGTTTTTGCAGGACCCATCAAAAGGTATCCTACGATGCAATTACAATATGATGCCATTCTCAGGAATGGGAGAGAGAATAAGACCAGGACCGAGCAGAAGGTCAAGAGAGATATCTTTGGTTACGAAATTCGCATTGAGTCCTGTGCTTAATCTCAAAGAGTTTCCGAATGCAGTTGTTGATGTCTTTATTGAATGTCCTCAGGCAGATGCAGGTTCAAGATGTGCAGGGATTTGTGCAGCTTCGATGGCACTTGCAGATGCAGGGCTTCCGATGAAAGATCTTGTGGCTGCAGTTGCAATAGGAAAATGCGATGATAAAATTGTTGTAGACCTTGATTACAAAGAAGAGCATTATCCAGATTATGCTGTTGAAAAAGTAGATAATGATAGTACAGCAGATCTTGCTTTGGCAATGATACCCTCTACAGAGGAGATAACTCTCATGCAGATGGATGGAGAGCTCTCAAAGGAAGATGTGAAGGAAATGCTGAAGATAGTCAAGCCGGCAATGCTAAAAATAATAGACATACAAAGGCAGGCATTGAAAGAGAAACTCTCAAGAGAGATAGCTGAGAACGGTGATAACGATGAATAAGGATATTAAACAACACATAATCACTGCCTTGAAAAAAGGCGTAAGATTCGATGGAAGAAAGTTAGATGAGTTTAGACCTATTGAAATAGAGTATGGCGTCTCAAAAACAGCAGAAGGTTCTGCTCTAGTAAGATTAGGCGACACTATTGTAATGGCAGGCGTGAAATTAGGCATAGAAAAGCCATTTCCAGACACGCCTGAAGATGGCATTCTTATGGTTGGAGCTGAATTCTATCAGATGGCTTCGCCTGACTTTGAAGGCGGACCTCCAGGAGATGACTCAATTGAACTGGCAAGAGTTATTGACAGAGGAATAAGAGAGAGCAGAGCAGTGCATCTTGACAAACTCTGTCTTGAAAAAGGAGAGAAAGTATGGTCAATATCAGTTGACTTGTGTATGATGAACTCAGCAGGAAACCTGATAGATGCTTCTGGAATTGCTGCGCTTGCTGCTTTGAGAGATACCAGATTTCCTACCATGGAAGATGATAAAATAGATTATTCCAAGAAGACAAACAAGAAACTTCCTCTTGAGTTTTCTCCATTGCCAGTCACGATTTTCAAGATAGGAGACTCATTTTTAGTCGATCCCTCTGAAGAGGAAGAAAAAGCATCTGATGCAAGACTGACTGTTACCACAACAGAAAAAGGCACTATCTGCGCATTGCAGAAAGGTGGAGAGGCTCCATTAACTGCCAAGGAGATAGAAGATGCTATTGAACTCGCAATAATAAAATCCAATGAAATCAGAAAAAAACTGAAGGTGTAAGAACATGGAAAAGATGACTAAATACGAGAAAGCAAGGATCTTGGGAGCAAGATCATTGCAGATTGCCCTAGGCGCTCCTATTCTGATAAAACTTTCAAAGAAACAAATAGAAGATCTTGGCTATAATACGCTTGAAATAGCAAAACTAGAATTGGAGAAAGGAGTAATTCCAATGGTAGTGAAAAAGCCATCAGTATAACTTTTTTATTTTTGTATAATATTTTTATTTTTCCAGGTGTTTTATATGAGAACAGTCGAGATAACTGTCAAAGGCCGTGTGCAAGGAGTTTTCTATCGTGACTTCACAAAGAGAAACGCAGATGACCTTTCTATCAAAGGATATGTGATGAATTTGGCAAATGGCGATGTTTTTGTTGTTGCGCAAGGAGATAAAATAGACGATTTTGTTGAGAGACTAAGAAAAGGGCCTCCATCAGCAAAGGTGAACGATGTCATAGTAAATGATATAAATACAAAAGAAACTTTTATAAGGTTTGAGGTGAAATATCAAGGCTAAAACGAAGTCAGCATCTACAAATGAAAATCACCAACATAATAACAAAGGAAAAGATTGACGATTATCTTGAAAGAACTCAAAAGGCCCTGAAGAAGGTGAAGATAACTGCTCCTAAAGGCACGCACAAATTCAATGTGGCATCAGATTTTCTTGACATGGCCACACGCTATTTTTCAGATGCGAAATATTTCTATTCGCAAGGAGATTATGTGAATGCGTTTGCTGCTGTCAATTATGCACATGCTTGGCTTGATGCAGGTGCAAGAGAAGGATTGTTTGATGTTGGTCATGATTCTACGTTATTTACAGTGGATTAGATATTAAGCCTGAACTTGCTTTGCAGGTCAGTGTCGGACTACGCTCTTTCTATGTTTTTTTTGAATGCGGTTCCCTCCCGTAAGGAACATCCCCATCCGCAAGTGCTTTTTATTGCGCATAATCGCTTCGTGAATTGACACTGACCTCGTTCAGGCTTAAAGAACTCTACCATCCCATATCGTATTTTATGTTAAGAAAAATGGCCAGAATAATGAATGAAACTAAAGCTATCCAATCAATGTTGTTTGCGTTTATGACTTCTGTTTTCAGGAGTAGATTGCCTATTAGCATAGAACCAAAATAGGTCCAGGCCAGAAATACCAATGTACCTATGAATATACCTATAATCTTGAATATTCTCTTTGTGAGCAATTTAGTTATAGGCATTATTATATGCTTTAGTAATGCATCTCCTGCAATGACAAGAACAATGGAAGATATTGCATATGTTACTGCTGGAATATGATTTTGAAGCATCATTCATTTTTTAGAATAAAGAATATAAAAATATTTCTACTCGTTAACAATTTCCAGAAGATTCTTAACCTTTTTCAGCAAACGCGTACCTTTTAAACTATATTTTTCCACTAATTCCAATGGAGTGCCTGATTCGCCAAATTTATTCATTCCAATATTGTATATTGGAATAGGCAAGTCACTTCTCACAATCTTTTCATTGACAGCAGCGCCAAGACCTCTTGTAACTCCATCTTCTAATGTAATGATTAGTTTTATGTTTTTGATATGTCGTATTTCTGGTTCATGTATCTTAAACGGCTTTATTGTTGATACATCTATTACCCTAGACATAATATTCATTTCTTTCTTTAGGTTTTCATACAATTCAAGCGCAAAATGTGTTGCAACGCCTGTTGAAAATATCATAATACTATCTTCATCAGATTTTTTCAGGATACTATTAGTTGATAATTCACATTCCAAATCCTCTTGATAAAGTTCAGGCAGCTCAACCCTGTGCATTGCACTATAAGTAGGATGATAATACTCCTCTTCCTTGGCATAAATTCCTTTGAATATTCTTTTTATTGCAGCAACTTCTTGATTTGCAGTTGAAAAACACAACACATTCATATTTGGAATAGCGCTCATTATGGCAAGGTCTTCTAGCATTTGATGAGATTCTCCATCTTCTCCAACTGTAAGGCCTCTGTGCGTGGCCTGAAAATAGACAGGAAGATTCTGTACTGCAATGTCCTGCCTTATCTGGTCAAGGCCTTTCAATACCAAAAACACAGAAAATCCAGCGACAATGGCTTTGTTGCCTGCCAGTGCAAGACCTGCTGCTGTTCCTACCATGTCACTCTCTGCAACTCCAAAATTAATGAACCTCTCTTTCAGGGCTTCATTTTTTTTGATGATGTTTGTCTTTGTAGAAGCAGAAGTATCTGCGTCAAGCACAAAAAGATCATCATGTTCCATGCATAATTGCTCTATTGTCTTGCTAAAAGCTGTTCTTTGACAATATGTATTATCAATGAATAATTTTCTTGATTTTTCTTTTCTTTCATTCTTTGCTTTCACAGCATCCTCAAACCTTAATCTTTTCTCCCAATCTATGCCTAAACTCTTCAGGTTATCTGCAACATAAGGATTCTTATCTATTAGTTCAATCAATTTTTCATCAGTCTCTTTCAATGCCTCTTCTAGTTTTTCCA
>JBBIVF010000020.1:13635-19060 GCA_037439845.1 Candidatus Woesearchaeota archaeon | reverse complement strand
TATCAACAAAAATATCCAGAATTTGCTTGCACCCTTTTTTGACATTATAAACATATTAAAGCTGCTTGTTTTTAAAGTTTAACGAAAATCTTTATAAATTATCTGATATTAGGTGGGACAATGATAACCCACGAACTTGAAGCAGCAGGCCTTACTTCTGTTGAGATAAAAGTTTATCTTACTCTCCTAGATCTTGGAAGCGCAAAAGCAGGAGAAATATCAAGGCGTTCAGGCATACATAGAAGAAGCGTATATGATGCGATGGAAAGATTAATAGAAAAAGGTCTAGTGTCTTATATTAAAATGAATGACAGAAGAGTGTATCAGGCCACTGACCCTAAACGTCTTTTAGACCTTGTAGAGGAGAAGAAGAAAGATATCGAGAAAGTCATGCCTGAATTAAGCCTGAAGTTCAAGATGTGCAGAGAAAAGCAAGAGACTGTTTTTTTCAGAGGCAAGGAAGGATTGAGGACAATATTCGAGGACCAAATTGATGAAGGAAAGGAAGTGCTTGTCATAGGCGGAGCCAAGAACGCAAAGGAGATTTTGACATATTACCTTGAGAGATACACAAAAAAAAGAGTAGAAAAAGGCATCAAACTCAAGATATTATATGCAGGAAAGAGAAAAGAGAAAGAAAAAATTCCTTTGTCTGAAATTAAAATTTTGCCTGAATCATATGAAACTGCTGCAGCCACTAATATCTGGGGAGACAAAGTAGCTATAATAATGTGGACAGAAAGGCCTTTTGCAATACTCATACACGATAAGGAAATCGCAAAGTCATATAAGAATTATTTTGACCTTCTCTGGAAAATTGCCAAGAACGAATAAAGAACAAACAGAATTATTTCCTTAATTTTCTTATTTTGAACTTTGTTTTAGAAACTTGCTCAATAGTATAATTTTTCAATTTCATTAGCTTGGCATATTTCTCTGCTTTTTCTTTTGTCTTGAAAGCTTTTGGTACTGCCCTGGCGCCTCCTTTATACATCAGGGGCTTTATTCTCTTGCTGTAATATCTTGAACCCATGAAAACAGGATTTCAATACCTTATTTATAAATGTTTTGTACTAAAAAAACTTCTACTGAAAAAAATAAAGAATTTTATACGACATAATGAATAATTTTAAAAAACAGGGAATTCAATTGATTGAGAGAAAGAATAACATTTTTGAATATAATCTAATGCTTTCCGATAAAGCTTTTTAGCAAGCTCTTTTCCTGAATCTGTTTGAATCTTATCTCTCATCTCTTTAAGTTTTTTTAGGTTTTCTTTCTTTGCCTTTGTTGAGTCCTTCTCACATCTCAATAATAATTCATAGTAATACTTGTATGTTTTTTCAAGATATACCAATCCATCTGCATCCTGCAATAACATTGCCTCTATTGTTTTTGTTTCAGAGTCAGTAGAATGTTGTTCTATGCAGTTCTTGATTTTGTATTTCCAATAGCTGGGCATTCTGAGAGAAGTCAATAACCTGAAAGCAATCTGGCTTCTTTCTTTTGCATTATTATCTTGGTAATCTGCACCGGTTTCGTGCAATAATGCAGAAATTTCGAGTATGGTCTCATTACAAATATAATCTTTTGCAAGTATCATGGCGTAATTTCTTGCTCCGAGTATATGGTCGAGATAAGCTTTCTTGTCCCAAGATTTTGGCATATATTCTTCCATTTCTACTAATTTTTCAATTTCTCTTGCATAATCACGAATATAATCACGAATAAACGTCATAACAATAAAGAGAACCTTTAATTTTTTTAAATATTATAGGAAAATAAATAAGCATAAAAATAAAAAATAAAAGAATTATTTATTTTCTGAAAAACTTTGTGAATTTTGTGAAGCAATCATCTGTTCATGTCTCAATAAAGAATGTGCTAGCTGTATTCCTCCTATTACTTCAGGCAATATAACATAGGAAGCTCCTGCATGCTTGAGTTTGTTTATTATTGCCTCTGAAGATGCCCTTGAGGCAATTATCAACGAGGGATTAATCTCTTTGGCAGTTAAAATCAACAAAAGATTGTCTCCATCATCGTCAAGACACGCAACAACATGCGATGCATCTTTTATATTAGCCTCAAGAAGATGGTGCTCATCAAGAATATTCGCCTGCTTTACTAAAAAATTCCTTGCTCTCAATTCTTCTACTCTGTCTTTGTCTTTCTCTAATATTACATAAGAGCGGCCATACTTTGCCAATTCCTTTGCCACATATGCACCTACTCTTCCGCCACCTGCAATGATGTAATGATTTTTAAGCTCATTTATCTTTTTCATATGCTTAGCCTCCATATAGTTTCTCTTGAATTTTCCTTCTAAGAGATATTCCAATATTATATATATGAAATAGAATTGAATAACTCCTCCTGAAACAGCAAGTACAACAAGAGCGGGCTTAATAAAATCAGACATGCCTTTTGTGTCTGCTCCTGTTATAATTCTTGATGCCTCATAAAAGGAATCTGAAAATTTTGAATGTGATGTCAGATTAATTATTATTGAACCAATTATTATAAGGCTCAAATAGATTGTGACAGCAACAAGAACTTTGTATTTTAGACCATCTTTAGGCACATTAACTTTACCCATAAATTATTTAATGAGTTTTTCATTTATAAATACATATGACTACGAGAAAATAGTCACAATAGTTTAAATATGCTATAATAAAAGCAAAAATATGCTGAAAAAAGCTCAGTCTGCCAGCGAGTACCTGATAGTCATTGGTTTTATTGTTGCTGTTATAATACCTATTATTCTTTATCTTTACAGCTCTTCATTAGAATCTAGTAGAGAGCTCTCTTCAGTTCAAGTTAATGATATTCTGTCCTTGATTATCGAAAAGGCAGAGAGTGCATATTATCTTGGCGCGCCTACAAAACATACAATTGAAGCAAATTTTCCTTCAGGAATAGAGTCAATAAACATAAATACACATGAAATAGTTTTTAATATGAGAAAGTCAGGAGGAATAAGTGAAATACATAAATCAACAAAAGTTCCTCTTCAAGGCAGTCTCAGGCCTAATCCAGGAATACATAAGATTTCAATAGAATCCAAAGAAAACTTTGTTCTCATCTCAGATTAAGATGAAAAAAAATAAAGAATTAAAATGAAAAAAAGAATTAAAATGAAAAACTCGCAGATTGCGCTAGAATTCGTGATTTTTATAGCCTTAGGTATGCTTTTTCTTTTAATAAAAATACCCTTTGCCATTAACAAGAACAGTGAGATAAGTCAAGATAAAAGATATATGAAGATAGGGGAGCTGGCAGATTATATTGAGAACGAAGTGTATCTTGCGAGCATTGTTGAAGATGGCTATTCAAGAACATTCAATATACAGAATTCTTTAGACGGATATCCTCTTTTCATTCAACAGAATTCAACTTATGTCAAGATATCAACTGAGAAGGAATCCAAGATATTTAGGATAAGCGAGATTAATGGCACACTAAAAATAGGAAACAACAACATCAGGAAAGAAGGAGGAATTGTTTATGTATCCTAGGACAGCAAATAAAAAATTACAGAAAAAATCACAGGCATGGTTTACTGATTTCGCATTTTCTATACTTATATTATTCATTGGATTGGGATTATTTTTTTTCCTTGTTTTCAATCAGCCCACAAAAATATCCAGAATAGAACAGAATCTTCTTGATGAAGCTGTCTTTATTTCAGATTATCTGATAGGTCCTGACAAATGTAATTAAAATAGGATTGACAGACAATAATCATAAAATAAATGAGACTAAGCTCAATTTGTTGTATGAAATAGATTATAATCAGACAAAGAAAATTTTTGGAATCTATAATGATTATTATATAGAGTTTTTAGATAGGAATCAAAGCATAATTAAGATATCATCAAAAGAATATTATGGAAAAAAGAAGCTTGATCCCGAAAATATAATAAAGATATCAAGGCTTCTTTTTTATAAAGATGATATTATAAAAATGAACATCTATGTGTGGACGAATGAGAAGACAAGATAACAAAAGTATGGCTAAAGGTATGGCCTTTTCTCTGGATGCTTTCATAGCTGTAGCTATATTGCTTATCACATATCTCATTTTATCCGGGGCTTTCAGGTCTGAAAACCAGAACATCATGCTCCAGCATTACTCTAAGGATATAACTGACATGTTCAGCGAAGTCAAAGTTTCAGAAATATCAAATCCGTACCTTGCTGAACTTATTTCTGAGGGCATAATTACTGATCAAAACAAGAACTTAATAGAGACCTTAGAGATATTGCACGTGACAGGACATGACAATGAGGCAAGACAACTATTCATAAATCTTACCGAAGGACTGGTGCCTGATAACCTTAATTATGGTCTTTGGATTGACAATAATATTATTTATTCTAAAGGTCCTGTCTCAAGCGAAGAACTAGTATCATCAAAAAGAATAGTTTCAGGAATAGCTGAGAACAAGAGCATAGAAGGATTCTCGTCAAGAGTGACATTTTCTAATTATAAACCTGCGCAATCATCATATCTTTATTTCGGAGGATATGTTGGACAAGGCAATATAACTGGAAAAATATTCTTGCCCGAGCAAATAAACAATATAAGCCAGATATATATTGAGCTGGATACTAATTCTGACTTCAATCTTCGAATAAATTCTTATGACGCAGGCATGTATTATGTCTCTACACCTGAGATGTTCTCTGACAGTTTCATTGTGCCTCAATCATATTATCATCTTCTCAAGCCAGGAGAAAATAACATCACTTTTTATTTTAATAATAATGAGTCATTCATTGGAGGAGGTTTTGTAAAGGTGGAATATGATTCAGATGTGCTTGGTTTTAGTACAATAAGCTATTCTGGCAATAGTGCAATTGAAAAAAAATACCTTCCTGAAATTAGGGGCAAGATAAATTACTATGATTCTTTTTATGTAGATGGCCCTTTGCAAGAACTAGAAGTTTATTTGAAATATAACACATCATTCCCCATATACATGAATATAGGAAACATCACTGTCTATGAATCAAATCAGACAGGAATTATAGAGGTGCTTCTCAATAATAATGTTCTTGATGATAAGCTTGATTATCAATTACTCTCAAAACAAACTGTGCCAATAAGGATGGGTCATCCTCCTGGGAATATAACCGAGATTTATGGAAATGGTTCTGATGTTGTCCTTGTTACTGATGTATCAACCTCAATGGATTATTATGATGTTCCTGGCGCTCCAAATGAAAGCAGATTAGACGTCGCAAAAGAGGCAGACCATATTTTTGTTGAAGTTGTGTTGAACACTTCTAACACCAGAGTAGGTCTTGTCAGCTATCATGCCAGCACAGAGCCAGGCCAGGCAGTTTCTTTGACATCAAATGCTTTTGAGCTGCATAATCAGATTGACAAATACCACATAAAATCAGTCAATACCTG
>JBBIVF010000020.1:0-13586 GCA_037439845.1 Candidatus Woesearchaeota archaeon | reverse complement strand
AAAGTCTATTGTGCTTATGGCAGATGGAACTTCTGACAAGTGTTTAGGCTCTTCGCAAGACCTCCTGAATTTATCAACAGTACCAAAAATCATACCACATTGTGATATAATAACTGCAAAAGAGCAAAGTCTTAACTTCTCCTGCAGAGCATATCAAATGTATGGAATAAGAACATTCACAATAGGTTTTGGCGATGGAGCTGATGCTGCTTTGTTGCAGGCAATAGCAAATTGCTCTAATGCCAGTTTCTACTGGGGGCATAATTATACTGAGATACTTGAATTATATCAAGAAGTTGCTAGTGAGATAGCCAATCTTGCATCTGCAAGTTACAATGCCTCTCAAACACTCTACTCTTTGAATATTAGCTCTGTACTATTTGGAGATTCTTACATAAAATATGTCTATGAATATACTGTGCCTCAATTGACTTATGGCGAAATACCATTATATTTCGAGTCAGAAAAATTCAATAATCAAATTTCTGAAAAGACATTCTATTTAGGAAGCAATATGAGATTAGTTGACCTAAAAACAACTTCCTACAGCTCAGATTATTGGACCAGTTTAGTAAAAACAAACAATCCAAATTACAGTTATGCTTATTCTTTAGATACTTATGGGGCAAATTATTCAAGATTGGGAGATCCGTTTATAATCAATATTCCTCCAGAGCAGATAATCTATGATACGAATAATATTATAACAGTCAAGACAGGTTACTCTTCACAAAACCTAATAGGAGGAAGCTATGACAATAAGTTAATATATTCAGTAAGGGTGAATACTGTTTCAGGATACACTGATGTTTATCCACTTGCATCTGGCTGCAAATGGTTGCTTGATTACGAAGATGGCACAAATGGTACTTTGAATGTTCCTTCTGATTATGCTGGAAATTCCACTTGTATTTTCAGAACAGGAGATTATGACCCCTCTGATGCAATTAATCAGGCAGCTGTAAAGCTTTTCTCAAGTTTGGATTTTGACTCTGATGGCATATTGGATTTGAAAATAGCAGAGAACCAGCTAACAACAAGCACTATTGCCATATCAAAGATACCTACAATGTATGGTCCATCTGTATTTGAAGTGAGAGTATGGTATTAAACAAGAAAATTAACAAGAAATTTACATTGAACAAGAAAGCACAAACATTCACTATAATAAGCATTATTGTAGCAGGTGTGCTTATAGCGTGGTTTTTTGTGTCAGAATATTCTTATCCAAAAACTCAGGAAAAAGAGAAACTCACTACTAAAGTTATTGTTATGAATTCGTTCTTGAAAGACATAGATAAGGATTTTGATAGGGCACTCTACATATCTGGTCAGAGGGCAATATTAAGTATGTTAAATATCATAGTTGAAAATGGCACATTCTTTTCTAATTTAAGTTCAAGCCTTGATGAGATAATGAAAAATGGAACTTATAAAGGAATTTCTCAAGAGCTTATTTTCAATTCAACATTGAATTCCTGGTCAGAAAAAATAAAGTATCGTGCTTCACAGACAGGCATTAATGTCAGCGTAGATATCAGTGATATTGAGGCAAAACAAGTTAGTCCTTGGACAATTGAGATTTCATGCGACCTTCACATATATCTCACAGACATTTTCAATACTGCGCAATGGAATGTAGATAAGAAAAAGAAGGTTAATATTAGTATAATAGGATTTGAAGACCCTATCTATGCCATATATAGTTTCGGAAGAGTAACTAATGTCATTCAAAAGACAATGTATGAAGGGAATTATGTGAATGGCAATGATACTTCTAATCTCAAAACACATCTTATGAATGGATATTATACAGAATCAAATTCAGCTCCGGATTTCCTTATGAGATTGCAAGGCAATCTAAGCGCTTCTGTTTTTGGCATTGAGTCATTGGTTAACTTGGAAAGATTTAGTGCAGAAAAATTGCCTATTTTGGCAAAAACAGTAGTGGATTATATCTATTTTTCAAATAATTCGCCTGAGTGCTGGTCTGTTTCAGAGATGCCTAATTGGTTTTATATGGATAATCTAACAGTGGACTCAACGACGCACCTAAAGAAATATCAAGTAGATAATCTAATCTAGACAAGATAAATAAGACGCATAATCTAAACAGCATATAATCTGCCCTTATACTTAACAACCTTTATTTTATCACCGAACTTGACATTGATTTTTTGATTCTCTAACTCTATTGGTTCAAAAGTTTCTGAATCGAGTGCCTGAATACTGGGGCTTAATCTTGTAATTTTAGAAGGAACTATTTCTAATATTCTTGGTTTCTCTTTCCATTTTTTAAAACTGACTCTCTTGCCGGTTTTCAAATCATATCCCATTATCATATTCTTTTTCATATTCGTTATCTTAATGACATTATTATCTATCACAATAACATCACCTGGCCTGAAAAGAGAGAATCTTGCTATTATGTTAAGTCTATATATTGTCTTGCTTGTCATTCTGTCAATACTAAATTCTTGCTGGTTTTCTGATATTTCTGCTCCGAATTTAGATTTTAATTTTTTAGCTAGTGAACGTAACGCCTTGTTATTGTTGAGATAAATATCAACTCCATTCTTATAGAACACCTCTTTTGAAATTTTTACTCCTTTGATTTTTTTCAATTCTTCTTTGACATATTCAATATGTTGCTTTTTGCAATCCCTAAGTTGAAGTATGCCCTCATAGTATTGTGATTGTGATTTTGCGCATTTAGTGCAATATGAAAATTCAAGAACTCCTGGAACAACATATTCCTCATTGATGATTATATCAAACCTCAACCTTGTGCCTGGTTTCTTCTTGAACTCAGGAGGATTTAACTCTATATCTGTTATAGTTATTCCCTTTAGTGTCTTTTTTGTTGTTTGCTTTATGAGATTCAAGAGGTCATTATATGCTGTCCATTGACCTTTATTGAGATAAGAATTGCATAAGGTGCATATCTTGAGGATTATGTCCTTAAACTTGGTTTCGTTTATTGTTTTTTCAACTGCACATTCCTTGCAGAATCCTTGCGCTTTCAGAGTCTTGCCGCATCTTGGGCAGAAATATTTGCGTATCATATCAAAAGGTTTATTATGAGTTTATAAAAGTGTTTTGGTGTAACATACCCAAAAATATTTAAAATATAACCTAAAAAAAATCAGCTATGAATGAAGTTTATGATAGAGATGATATATTTAAGCCAAAACCAAAGAAATCTATCTTGAAGAAAGTTTGGTACTTTATCTGGCATGATAATTCAATCTGGTCCTGGATAGCTAATATAATTATTGCATTTGTTTTGATAAAATTCATAATATATCCATTACTTGGCTTTATATTAGGCACAGGATTTCCTATTGTGGCTGTTGTTTCTGGTTCAATGGAGCATGACGGCACATTTGATCAATGGTGGGCTTCACAAGCAAATTGCAATGAGAAAAGATGCACTCAAGGAGAATATTATGGATATTTTGGGATAGACAAATTCAAATTCAGGGAATTTCCATTCAAGAATGGTTTTAATACAGGAGATATTATGATTCTATATCGTGCTGATGGAGTGAAAGTTGGGGATGTAATAGTGTATCGCACAAATTATCAAAAAGAACCTATTATCCACAGGGTAATAAAAATAGATAAAAACAATCAGACAGATAGAAACAACCAGATATACTATACTACAAAAGGAGACCATAATTATAATGCATATAACTTTGAATCAAAAATTTCACAAGACCAATTACTTGGAAAAGCTCTTTTCAGAGTGCCTTATTTAGGTTACATTAAAATAGGGTTCGTGAAATTACTTGAGATATTCATTTAAAATCTTTTTTTAACTTTATATTTTTTCAATTCTATACTTATATGTTTAAATTATATAAAAAATATATTTAAATTATATTATAATATTATAAAAAATATAGGATAATCATATAAATTATAAAATTAATTTTCAAAAGCAAACATTAAATTTTTAAAGAGTTCTAGATTCACTTTTATTATGAAAGACTATCACGTACACTCAGGGATGCTTGATCATACAAAAGATGATATTGAAACAATTTCTAGAACAGCTAAAAGTTTGGGGCTTAAGGAAATAGCATTCACAGAACATTTTAACTGGGAACTAATAGAGAATCCAAAACCCAAAAATGTAGCTGAACACGACACGCTTTATCATAAAAAATCTAAAATTCCCAAGGATGGAAGAAAAACAACTACGCTTGAAGATTATTTTGATAAAATAGAAAAAATAAGGAAACTCAATTCAATAAAGATTTGGAAAGGACTTGAGGTAGATTACTTCGATATATATGAAGAAAAAATTAAAAAATCTCTGAACAAACATAGTATAGAAATTGTGCTTGGAAGATGTCATCATATTGTTTTTGATGATTTTCCAGAAAAAAAAATTATCTCAGTGAAAAATAAAGAAGATATATCATCTTTTGTAGAGAAATTTGGAAAAGAAGAATTATATAACAGATATTTCATGACTCTTTTGAAAGCAGTGCGCTCAGGCATATTTAACTATATAGTTCATTTGGACATTATCAGGAAGCATGCTCCTTTTGATAGAAATTTTGAGATAAAGAAAGCATCTCAATATCTCGAAGTTATTTTTAACGAGATGATAAAGGAAGATGTGGGGTTAGAAATAAATATTGGAGGTATGCGAAGAAAAGAGGGCTTATATCCACTAAAAGAGTTCATACTCCTTTACAAAAAGAAGGGAGGAAAAAAATTATCTATAGGCAGTGATTCTCACAGCAAAGAAGAGCTGATAAAATCAATAAAGTACCTGAAAAAAGCTCAGAGTTATCTATAATTTTCTAATTATTTCTTTTTTTACTAAAATAGAAAAAAAATATTCAGAGCTACTTTTTTGTGTATGACTAAATGTCTATTTCTTTGCCAAGACAATCTCTATAGTTGAGACCCTAACATCCTTGCCCTCTTTGTTTTTGAATTCTTCGCTGTCAATTCTAATTTCCTTGATTTTGACCTGATCTGCTAGGAATCTCTTTCGAGCCACTTCAACAACATCTATTGCCCTAGAGATAAATTTGCCTCTGGCCTTCACAATCACTTCAGGAGCGTTTTTTGTGGTTATTTGCATAACAACTCCTGTCACATAGTTCATAAATGGCTTGTTTCCTATAAAGATAGAATTGTCGTTATTTCCACTCATTTTTCACACCTCGCAAGTCATCTTTATATTTATCTGTATTTACAGTACCTCTTGTTGTTTTACCAGTCTGGTAATGTAACCTGCAATAACATCTCTGATTTTCTTGGACTTAAATCTAGCCACCTGTAAAATTTTTTTTTTATTCTCTTCAAAATTTTCAGTAAAATGATTAGGAAATTTTTGATATATCTCGAATGTCTTTCTTTTAATTTGCTTTGTTTTTATTCTTCCCATAAGGCAAAGGCCTATGTGCTAATATTTAAGAGTTTTGTTAATTAAAGTTAATAAAAAAAAGTAAAAAAAAATATATTTTCTATATGGTAATAAATTACAATAGAATACAATATGACTATCTATGAATTATTTGAAAATATGAATTATTTGAAAAATAGAAAAAAATTTTAGAGAAATCACCACTATATAGTGCTAAAAAATAGAAAAATTTATAAATGAGCAATTCTATATTAAAAGTTATGAGTTTTAAGGATGTTAAAAATAAAATTAGAAAGGGAATTGTGGGTTTAATGGCTTTAGGCATTCTTATGTCTCCTATTGTTAAATCAGAAGAAATTAGCAATAATCCATCAAAAAAAACAAATATAGAGAGGCTCCAATCTAGTGAATTGGCAGAGTTGGATAAAATAATTGACAAAGCATTATCACAAAAAAATAAAGATGGATATTATGTCCAGTTTGCTTCTGTAACTGATTATTCCAGTATTCCAGAAATGGAAAAATCTTTGATAAAAATGGGAATTGAGCCTGAATATCAACTTTATATGGACGGCAAAACACTATATGTGAGAGTAAGGGAATATGTTGGCACAAATATAGATGATGCGAAAAAAAGAGCTTTAGAGATTGCTGAAGACTTCGGCAATGTGGCTTTAGTGTATTCAGAAAATCTTAAAACCATCTGGAAAGGTAATGTGAAAGCTGAAAAGCACAAGAAATCTGAAGAGAATGTTGCGAAAAACATACCAAATGTGAATAAAAAACAAGATCTTGAAAATGTTGTTAATAGTTTAATAAAAACTTCAAAGGATGTTAATAGAAAAGACCAAAAAAAGTATCTTTCTGTTGTAGAACTTGATTTCTTGATTGAATCTGTCTGCAAAAAAGTTGGATTAGATAGAGTTTATCTAGACACATTATTGGATCTTGAGAACAAACCTAGAGATCAGTATGCCATAGGATATAAACTTGTTCCTATCAAAACAAAAAAAGGTTATAAATTTGTTGAAAAAAAGATTAATGGAAAAAAAATACCAACAGGAGCAGTGGGTCTTACACAGATAAAGGCAAGCACTGCCTCAGAAGTTCTTGACAGGCAAGTTACTGAGAAAGAGCTGCTTGAAAACCCTGAGCTGAACCTTTATGCAGGAGCACTTTATTTAAAAGAGCATTTGGAAGATACAAATTATGATATTAAAAAAGCTCTTGCAAGATATAATGCTGGCAAGAGAGGGGCAAAAAGAAATTATGCTGAAACAAAAATATATATAGAAAGAGGCATTAATACATATTCAAGATATAAAAACTGATTAAAAATGTTTTGCGCAGTTGATGAGAACGGAAATAGAATCTATGCCAAGGATTATAAACCTGGTATTAAAGTTTATTCTCCTCATAACAAAGAAGAGATGATTTATGTCAAAGAGCATTATAGAATATGGCAGAAACAGCATGTAAGAGCTCATTTCAGGTTCAAAAAAGGCTCAAAAGAGCATGCACTCAGGGATTATCATCCTTTAAAAGAAGAAGCACTGGATTTCTTGATAAAAAAACTAGAAGCTAAATACCACTGGGAAAATGACAAGCCTTTCAAGATTGATGATCTTGAATATGCAGTGGATCTTTATTTCAAGGATATGAATACTGGGCAAGAATTTGTGGTTGATGTGAATGTTGATAAAATACCTGCAAAAGAGACCCAGAAAAAGATAGAATATTTTAGCAAGAACGAAATAGCATATCTTATCCTCTTGAGTGCAGCAGGAAAGAAAAATGATGAAGGTAAATTCTTCAGGGACTCTGATATCTACGGATTAAAGGTAATATCAGGTAATGAACTGGCTCTTTTAAGGAATTACTCAATATGCAATTACTATTTTGACCACGATAATAATTCAATTATCAAAGTTTTTTGGGATACTGAATCAGTGCGAGAGGTGGAAAAAGCAGGATATTATGAGTACGGAGAAGAGAAGAGATATAGGCCTGAGAGGATATTGTATAAACCAAAAATATCAGGCATTTACGATGATAAATCGGATTTAGAGATAGTGCTGATAAAAACACGCGTGCTGGATTCAAATGGAAATTATAAAGAAGCAGAGCATCTGAAAGGCGCTTTAGTTGACAGCACAAAGCAATCAAATATAAAGAATATTGTCATACACAGAAAGTGAAATGCCCACAGCCAGTACAGCTGAAATTGTTTGATTTGAAAAAATAGATAAATAAAATAAATAAAAAAATATAAAAAAATAAATAAAAATAATAAATAAAAAAATAAATAAAATAAACAAATAAAAAAAATAAATAAAAGATAAATAAATAAAAATAAAAAAAAATAAAATATTAAAATAATTTAAAAATAATCATATTTAAAAATATAAAAAATTTAAAAATATAAAAAATCAAATTAAATATAAATTTCAAATTAAATATAAATTTACATTCTCATCTAAAAAATCATGCAATAAAAGATCCTCGTTTGCCTTTAATTCTGTTTCAATATCAATGCACAAGTTCAATGAAAAGCATTCTTTATTATATTTGTTGCAAAAACACTCTCCGGTTTTTCTTTTAGACGCTATATAAGACAAGGCATGCTGATTGGAGTTTGCAAGCATCCTCTGGATAGCTGCACTCTCTTCAATTTCTCTTTTTAATTCATCAATCCACTGGTCATTTTTTGAGACGAGAGATATGTTGTAGTCCGGAGCACGGATATCTTTCTTTGGCGGAAAAGGTGCTTTAGCTGTTATTAGAAAATAATTGTCAAAATTTCTTTTTGTCATCTGTTCAACACCCAAGGCATATGTCAGCAACTGAAACGCGATAAATTTGTCTTCTTTTGCTCCTTTCATCTTTCTCTTGAAATCAAATATTGCCAATGAATTGCTTTTTTTGAGTATGAAGACAGCATCACAGGAACCTCGCACAAAAATCCCATTGTTGGAGTATTGCACTACTCTCTCACAATATTTGTCTCTTGGAATGCTTTTTTCTCCAATCATTAGAAGAGTGTTGTTATGATAGTATTTTGAAAGCTGCTGATTACATATTCTATGACTCAACAAGCCGACTCTTGCAGCATAGTCTAATGGATACTTTTCTCTTATGGATTTCTTGAACTTTGAAAATATCCTTGCAATTGGACAATTTGCAGAAAACTCAGAACTTCTAAGATGATATTTTCCTGATATTTCGTACTCAAAGACAAATGGAACAAAATAATCATCTTTTAAAAGTTGCCTCAAGGAAACACTTTGCATCACCTCTTTCTTCACCTCAAAATCGCTGTTTTTTAGTCTTAAAAGATGTGCTTCTATTCCCATCAGCACATGTCCTCTTTCGTGAAGGTCCTTTTGAAGAAGTTCTAAATCATCTGGGCTCTCTTTTTGAAGAGCATCTATATAATGTCTTGCACAAGTGAAATTTTTCTCAACATATTCACAATTATCTTCGTACTCGCATAAATACCATTCGTATTTATAGCAGGTTCTCTCTAGATTCTCTTTTTTCATCACCATACAAATTCCTCACTCTTTTTTTAAACCGCCTCAAGCATCCATAATCAAGTTCAGAATCAAGCGCATACTTTTTTTCATCCTCTCCTTTCTGGAAATCAAACAAGTCATAAAGCTCAAAACCTTCCTCAAGAGCGATTTTCTCGAAAATTCTGTGTTGATAGCTTGTCTTGGTGACATATAAATCTATAAATTTTCCTTTTCTGAGGTCAATTCTCTTCACAAAAAATTTCATTGCATTCTGAAGCAAAAGCCTGTTGAATCTTGTGCAGTAAGCAAGGTCAAATGACTCTCCTTTTATTTCAGAAACATCTTCATAAAGATAAGCACTTTTGGCTTTTGCTGTTTCATATAAAGAAATATTGAATTGATAGTTGTTCAGACCCAGCTTTGTTTCTCCTATTATTTTTTCAAGGTCTCCAAATCCTTGTCTTTTTTTTTCTACGAAAAAGTTATTGATTTTCTCCATTTCTTCTTTATATACCAGGGATATTTTGTTTTCTGTTATTTGAAATGGAAATATAAAAGGAGAGATTGGAAAAAAAATTAATCTTTCAAGAGATATTCCTGAATCAATTGCCTGCTTTCCCAATTCTTCGGCAAGAATGTTTAGCTGTGATGTAGGGTCCACGCCTATTCTTCTAGAATAGTCCATTACCTCGACTTTGTCATACAAAGTTGTTTTGCTTAATCCGGATATGAAAATAATATTTTTTCCTTTTAATTTTTCTGTGTTTTCTGCGATGCACTTATGAAGCATATTAAATATCTTAAGTCCGCCTAAAAGGCGTTCATTGAGAATAAACTCTTTACATTCCTCAAACATTTTTTTCATTGTTTCTGAATATTGTTTGCAGCCCAAACTCTCAAAGTCTTTAGGGAGAAAAGGTTCCAGAACATAGTAATGCCTGGTTATTTTTCTTGGGTCTGCAAGGCATCTTATTGTATATGTTAAAGGCATGTTTAAAGGTTAATGCAAATCTATTTAAATGCTTTTGCAACTACCTTGAGTGAAATTGCTTAAAAGACGTTTTAAAGATCTTTTAAAGACGTTTTAAAAAAAGTACAATAATTTAAAGGGCAACATCAATGTTACTCACAGGAATAGAACTTACAAAAGGAAAACCGGAATTACTAAGATGTTTTTTTTATGATGAGAAGATACTCAGGTTTCAGGGACCTGTGTCTTTTCCTAGATTAAGATTACTTGTTTCTCGTCCTGATTCTTTGGCAGCCATAAATTACTTGTTGGATGAGATAAGAAAGGAGTTCGGTAATGTCAAGGCAGAAATTAAAAAATATAAACAAAATAAATCCATTCTACATGTTTATTGCAATGTTGATAAAGCGAAAAAAATAGAGATAAAGAAAAAAGGCAAACTTTTTGCTACAATGCCCAAAGCAATAGCATATTATACGCACAATTTTTTTCTGACTGAATTCAAATTTTCAGAAAATATCAATTCAGCACTCGGGTTACAGAAAAAAGTCAATTCATTGATGAGAGAGCTTTATTTCTCAAAAGAAATTCAATCCAAAACATTCGAAGAGTATCTTAATCAAAAAATCAATGAGAAAGGAGGTATTGAAGAGAAAATTGAGAAAATATTGCAAAATAAAAACGCAAAAGAGATGTCGCCGAAAAGCATCAATAATCTTTCAGAGATAGTCAAGTATTTCAATAAAATGAAAGAATTAACAAACAGTTCCAAAGATGATTCTCTTATAGATTTCAACAAGGTGAGATGCGACATAATCATTTTAAATAATTCATCTTATCAAAGGTTTGAGAACAGTGACTTTTCCTTGGATTTAGAAAGATTGATAGTGGCTAATGACACTGAACTAGGAGACTACACATCAGATAACCCCCAGATGTATCTCTCTTGCTATGTCTATAAGGAGGGCGGAGTAACAATAGGCATCTCTCATATTGGAGACACTCAGTTAAATACTGAGACAAAAAAATTCACATACATAAATGCAAAAACATCTGACGGAGTAAGAAAGGTATCAGGTGATTTTCTAAACTCGCCTACTAGTTTTGGTGTTGACAGAGATTTTGTCTGTGAAGTTGGGTTCAATAATTGTGCTTTTGACAGGCAAAAGTTTTATAACCCAAAAAGAGGAAAAAAGGATTTGGCTTCAGGAGACGGCATATTCAGACCTGCTCCAGATAATTCAGGAGTGATATATGAAGGAAAAAGCGCAGGCAATGAAAGATTCAACAGCCACGGCACAATTCCATTGGACCTGTATCTTTTCTCAAAGACAAATTTCAGGTCCTTCTTGCCTGACTTGAGCCTTGTTTCAGTGCTGAATCTTTTGGACAGGTTTACAGAAGAAGACATTCAGTATGACAAGATGTTCACCACATACAAAGAAACAGAGCAGATGTATAGGGAATGGATATCAGGAAACATAGAGGCAGGAAGAAAAAATGCTTTATATTGCCAGGAGGATACCATAGGACATTATAATGTAGGAAAATTCTTTATTGATGTTATAATGAACATCTCAAAGATTTTAAAATTGCACCCATATGATGTCTGTAATCTCAACATCAAAAGAAATGCGCAGGAATATTGGAGCAAGAGAACATTCAATAACATAAATTATTTCAGAACTTTTATCAAAACAAACAAAAAAGACTCTAAATATGCCATTTCAGACCCAAATGACCTTTTAGACATTATCTCGGACACTGAGATTTATGAGTTTTTCAAACGCAAGAAGTTAAAGATGAGATTGTTCGATTATTCAAAGAAATTCGGATTAAAGATTTCTGAAGAAAAAGGATTAATAGGCGATGTTGATTGTTATTATGCTGGATTCTTAGGCAAAATTGTCTCTGATTACGTGAATATAAAAGAGATAAATCAGATAAAACAAATTCTCAATAATGAGCATAATCCAATCAAAAAATTATGCTACTCGAACTGGCTGGAAGCAGTGGTTAGCGAATTCTTCGTCGATATGAAGAAAGCTAAAATCAACAATAATAAAATTTTTGTAATGGGAAAATATGGCATACGTGAACCTGAGTTTATGGAAACATTCAAAAACATGCTGGAAGAGAACCTAAAAGAAATCTCGTTTTTGCTTGAAGATAAAGTGATTTTTTTCAATGGAGAGATAATGTATACTAAAAATCTTGATGAAGAAAACAGAAAAAATCTAAGAAAGCTGGGGTTTACGCATCTGTCTAAAGCGAAATTGCTTAAGGTTGATGATGAAAGTGCCATAGCTGATATTGGAGAGTTGATGTTCGCAACAGGCATTTCTATTCCTTCAAAGAAAAAAAGATTTTATACTGCAGCAGAGGATGTTAAGAATTCCTTGCTGGACATAAAGATTCAATATGATTTTATCAAGGCTTTATTCGAGAATAAAGAAAAGGCAAAAGAAGTAATATTAGAGTATATAAAAAAAATCGAGAACAATGAAGTGCCTGCTCTTGACTACATCAAGACAATCAAATTAGAAAAAAACCTTGACGAATATCTTGACCAGAATTCAAAAGAAATAATTGCAGCAAAAAAACTTGGATTAGAGTTTGCAGGAGACATAGGTTTTTTCGCATACGGCTCACTTGATAATGAAACTGGTTTTATAAAATATGAGCCTTCAGAAAAAGAAAATTTTGAGAAAAACTTTAAGCCAGACATACAAAAATATTATGAGAAAATCTTTGATAAAAAAAGAAATCTCGCAAGAATATACAAAGCAGTCTTCAATGAGGATATTGCCAAATTATTGGAGTCAAAAGGCATAATTTTAGAAGAATAAGGGATTTAAAATTATTTTTAAAAATACAAAACACATATTAATAATACCTGATTACCCTTTTTTATGAGACTTTTCAACCCTTATCATACTGAACCAGCCTATCCTGTCTCTATTTTGGACTGGAGGGATTGGAACAATAAGGATAATAAGAAGACTAATATAAATGAGAATCATAAAAGCGAAGCACCAGCTGACCTTAACACATTGCTCATACAAGGATTTAAAAAATCACCTCATATAAAGGAAGCTTTAGTTGAAAATGTGTCTTTTGAGGAGTTCAGGCAGCATATGCAGCAACAGAACACAATTTTAGCAATAATGTACAAAGTTTATGACCCTAAATCAAATATCGAAATTGCACAATTCGTTGAATCTTATAATTCTGCGTATCCAGATATCTTCTTTTTTATAAGAGATATGGATTATCTAAAGGATTTGAATCAGGACATTGTCTTGAGTATAAATGAATTTTATCTTAAATTACAAATTAAGCGTTTTGCAATAAAAAATCCAATAAAAAAGACATTAATTCTCGGTGATATGAAGCCATTAGACGACATTCTTCAAAAAGCGAATTATGTGCTTGCTGATCTGAATAGATATAAGAGACCTGATATCTATACAATCTAAATCTCTATTATCATTCCGAAAGGTCCTGGGTTAATGCATATTGTTTCTTTAATTTTATCCATTGCACCATGAAGTTCATGAAGATGTCCTGATATTGCATACTTAAAATTCAGTTTTTCTATCCATGAGCGATATGATTTATTTCCAACATGAGCCCCTCCTATATGGTCCAAGTTGCAGTTAAAAGGAGGTCCGTGAGTTACCAAAATCATTTTCTTCTTATTTCTGAT
>JBBIVF010000019.1:0-19099 GCA_037439845.1 Candidatus Woesearchaeota archaeon | reverse complement strand
GAGAATCTTGTTTTTGGTTCAGAAGGACAGCTTGAAAAAAGAATGCCGTATTATGCCCAGCAATTAGTGAGACAAATAGAAGAAAGGGGGGTGAAAATAAGAAGTATTATTAGAGAAGGAAGAAAAGAGAAAAGCTCAAAAACCACGCAGGTAAGATATGTTCCAAAAGATATAATCTCTCCTGTTGTGACAAATATCTGGGGTAATAAAATTGCATTGATAATCTGGAGTGAAACTCCTGAGGCTGTTCTTATTGAAAATGAAAACGCTGCTAAAGCCTACAGAAATTATTTTGAATTTATGTGGCAACACGCCATAAAAAAATTAAAAATAAAAACTAAAGATAAAAAAAAGATTAAGGAAGGTGAATTATGAAAACAATAGCCATAAGCTTGGGAGGTTCTGTAATGGTACCTTCTGAAATAGATATCAAGTTTTTAGCACAGTTCAAGAAAGTTATATTGAAATATATTAAAAAGAATTACAGATTTGTGATTGTTACAGGAGGAGGAAAAACTGCCAGGTTGTATATGAAAGCAGCTGCATCAATCGGAAAATTGACTTCAGAAGATATTGACTGGTTAGGCATACACGCTACAAGAATAAATGGCCATTTATTGAGGACTATATTCAGGCTGCAAGCTTATCCCAAAGTAATAAAGGATCCGACAAAAAAATTATTTCCTAAAGAGAAAATCATAATTGGAGCCGGGTTTAAGCCAGGAGTAAGTTCTGATTGGGATACAGTGATGCTTGCCAAGAATCTTGGCGCTACAGAGATTATAAACATTACCAATCTAGATTATGTTTATGATAAGGATCCAAAAAAATACAAGAATGCACGTAGAATAGAAGAGATGTCATGGAAAGAGTATAGGAAAATGATAGGAAGTGTTTTCAAGGGAGGAGATAGTTATCCTTTTGATCCTGTTGCTAGTAAAGAAGCACAAAAATATGGAATGAGAGTGTCAATAATAGGAAAAGATATCAATAATATTGAGAATTGCATATCAGGAAAAAAATTCAAGGGAACTATTATTGGATAAAATTAGTGTGAAAATATTTTTTTTTCAAGGTTATGGTCTTTTGTGAAAAATTAGCAAATTTTATTAAATGTGCTCTTTAATTTTAAATATTATGAAGATAGGTTATCCTTGCATCAACAATTCAGTCAAATGTACTGCAAACTCAACATTCAGGCTTGCCAATTATAGCGAAAAAAATCTCAGGGAAAAAGTAAAGAGCAATCTTCAATGCTTGAAGAAGATATTAGAATGGAATGTTGATAATGGAATATTTTTCTTCAGAATAGGCTCTGGCCTTGTGCCTTTTGCCTCTCATTCTATATGTAAATTTAATTGGAAAGAACATTTCAAAAAAGAATTTTCAGAGATAGGCGATTTCATCAAAAAAAACAAGACAAGGATATCCATGCATCCAGACCAGTTTGTATTGCTCAATGCAAAAGATAAAAAAATTGTGAAAAATAGCATCAAAGAAATAGAATATCATTGTGAGGTGTTGGATGCTCTTGGACTGGAGAAGAAAGCAAAAGTTCAAATTCATGTAGGAGGCGTATATGGAAACAAAAAACAGGCAGTAGAAAGATTCATTAATGAATATAATAAATTGCCTGCAAAAATAAAAAAAAGATTATGTATTGAGAATGACCATAAATTGTTCTCTTTAAAGGATTGTATTGAGATACATAAAAAAACCGCTATTCCAATAATTTTTGATGTATTCCATCATAAGTGCCTTAACAATAGAGAGAACTTGAAAGATGCGATTATGATGGCCGCAAAAACTTGGAAACCAAAAGATGGTGTATTGATGGTGGATTATTCCAGCCAGAAAAAAGGTGCTGCAAAAGGAAGCCATGCAGAACATATAGATGAAAAAGATTTCAAATCATTCCTGAAAGCAGCCTCAGGTATTAAGTTAGATGCTATGCTCGAAATCAAAGATAAGGAAAAAAGCTGTTTAAAAGCCCTAAAAATATATAAAGAAGCTTTGTCTTAGATATATTATGTCTTTAATATTAATTGCATTAGGACTTTCTCTTCTAATAAATATATTGATATTCTCTGCTGCCTTTATTTTAAAGACAAATAAATTGATTGATATGTCATATGGCATTTCATTTATTCTTCTTTCATTATTTGTTTTTGTAAAACAGAAATATGAACCCATGAAACTTCTTGTATTCTTACTTGTCATTTTTTGGGCAGTGAGATTATCCTCTTTTCTTTCTTTTAGAATCACAAAAATCAAGAAAGACAAAAGATTTGAGGAAATAAGCAATAATTTTTTTAGATTTTTGAGTTTCTGTGTGTTGCAAGGAATAAGCGCATGGTTGATTTTGTTGTCTGTATTGTTTTTCTTAAGTTCAAATACAGTTTATACTGATCTTGTGCTGATTGGACTCATTGTCTGGGTATTAGGATTCATAATCGAATCTCTTGCTGATTATCAGAAACTTAGGTTTATGATGGATAAAAATAATAAAAACGAATTCATAAAAACTGGGTTATGGAGATACTCAAGGCATCCGAATTATTTCGGAGAGATACTAATATGGATAGGCATTTATTTAATCTGTTTCAGCTCTTTATCAATAACTTATAGAATAATCACATTGATAAGTCCGATATACATAACTTCTTTGCTTCTTTTCTTTACAGGAATTCCTAAACTCGAGAATCAAGCAGATTTGAAATGGGGCAGGAGAAAGGAATATTGGGACTACAAAAAAAAGACAAATATGCTTGTTCCTTTTTTTCCCAGAGAAAAAAAATTTATGAAAATAATAAACATTTCTAAGCTGTTATTTTCACTTATCATCTGTTTGGGTGCTGGTTTTATAGGTTCTCTCTATACAATCACAGGCACTGGAAGTTGGTATGAAGAATTAAAAAAACCATTTTTTCAACCTCCTAATTCATGGTTCGGGCCTGTTTGGACCTTTCTCTATGTTTTGATGGCAATGTCTTTCTTTTTGTTGTGGAAAAGAGGTTTCAACAAAGAGAAGGAAAAAACTGCTTTGTACTATTTCATAATTCAACTTATCCTGAATTCACTATGGTCCATAATATTCTTTGGGTTGAAGATGCCTTGGCTTGCATTCATAGAGATATTGATATTATGGTTTTTCATCTACTTATGCATAAAACAATTTTATCAAATAAGTAAATGGGCTTCTTGGTTGCTTTGGCCATATATTACATGGGTTAGCTTTGCGACAATATTGAATCTGGCTATTGTGATATTGAATATATAATACAGCAATTATAATATAGCAATGAATTGACGATACAAGAAAGTATCATTTCTTTATCTGTTTCTCAATAATATACATAAATTTAGTGTGTACTTTGGAAACTCTAAATTTCTTTTTGAAAAGTTCTCGTTTTTTTATTTTTTTACTTATTTTCTATATTGAGGATATTAAATGAAATTCATCAAAATTTTTAAAGAATTTGAGAACTCCTTTTTTTAATATGACCAAAGACAAAGACTCTGGCTCTTCTGAGATAGTGAGCATAATTCTTGTGGACATGGCTGGTTTTACTAGTAGGACTGCTGTATCCAACAGAAAAAGGATTATGAAGATACAAGAATTGCTTGATAATATCTGCCTGCCTATATTTGACAGATTCAATTGTGAAGTCATCAAAAAACTCGGAGATTCTTTTTTAGCTACCTGCAAAAGTGCAACTGATGCTGTCTTGACAGGTATTGAACTTCAAAGGGCTTTTGGATATTATAATAAGGGAAGAACCAAAAATGAAATTATCAATATTAGAGTCGTTGTGCACACAGGGGAAATTATCAGAATCAATGGTGATATATATGGAGACGCAGTCAACACAGCAGCAAGAGTGGAGAATATAGCAAAAGAAAATCATGTTGTTTTTACAGGTTCAACTTATCTTGCAATGAATAAAAGAGAATTTCCTTATATTCATATCTGAACATTTAATCTTAAGGGATTGCAAAATCCAATAAGATTATTTAGAGTGATTGGACCATATGAAAGAATAGGCAAAAAAAACAATAAGAAGTCCTTGTATGAAAATGGGAAAATAAAATTTTTCATGTATTGCACTTATGTCTTGATAGTTTTATTAGTTTTAATGATTTTGATGTTTTTATATGA
Organism: Candidatus Woesearchaeota archaeon; assembly: GCA_037439845.1. Taxonomy (GTDB): domain Archaea; phylum Nanobdellota; class Nanobdellia; order Woesearchaeales; family JBBIVF01; genus JBBIVF01. The sequence continues at coordinate 14,940 of JBBIVF010000019.1, read as the reverse complement.
AGCAGGTGTATTTAATTTGGATTTTTTGTTGTGAAATGAATGCCCCTGCGAAGATTTGAACTCCGGTCTTCAGGTCCGCAACCTGACGTTCTATCCAAGCTATACTACAGGGGCAATGCTTTTTCTTTTTTCAAGTTTGTATTTATAGTTATTCTTATTATTATTAACTATATGGAAAATATATTTATATTACTATTTATAGGTAGTGACAAATAGAAAGATTTATATATAAGAAAAACCTTTAGAAAAAATATGGATCTAGAAAAAATTCTTGCTGAACTAAAGGAGGTAGTGCTTGATAATGTGCACGAAGAACCAGAAAAGTTTGGATATATTATTGCAGAATATATTGGAAAGCAGTTAGATGCTATTGTTACATATGAAAATATATCAAAATTTAATAAAACTGGATTTAATGATGAGAATTTACCAATTCAAATAAAAACATATTTTTCTTCCCCAGAGTTTATTGAAAAGTTTCAGAAGATGATTGATAAACACGAAATAGTGACAGAAAATATAGAAGATAATTGCTTAATTCTGTTGCCTTTGGTATATGACAATAAGATAAAAAGTATAATGACTCTCAAAGGAGCAGCAGGAATATCGGAAAATGGACATAAGCCATTCTATGAAAATTTAAGGAAAATAATAGAAAAAGGTCTTATCAAGAGCATAGAATTCAATGAAGAGAAAATAAAAGGCATCTATGATCCTTTAACAAGAGTTTATCAAAAAAGGCATTTGTATGATGCCATAGACAATGAACTACAAAATGCAAGAGTTTTCAATCAGCCAACAAGCATCATATTATTAGATATAGACAATTTCAAATTCGTAAATGATTCATATGGACATCTTGTTGGTGATGAGGTACTAAAAAAATACGTTAATCTTATTGTAGAACATATAAAGCAAAACGCGCCTAAAAATAAGTATGTTGTTGGAAGATATGGAGGAGAGGAATTTGTTGTGCTTTCCAAGAATTCAAGCGAGAAATCGGCAAGAGACTTCGCTGAATTGTTAAGGTATATAATTGAACAGAATCCATTGATATATAATGGAAAAGAGATACCAATTTCTGCAAGTTTTGGTGTTGCTGAGAGCAACCCGAAGATAAAAAACATCTCTGAGTCAAGAGAAGATCTCCTTGAGAGAGCAGATAAAGCTATGTACTATGCCAAAAATACTGGAAAGAACAAGGTCTGTTCATACTCTGAATACATTAATAGAACTCCATTTTCCAAGATAGCTTATAATTTAAAGAGATATATTAAAAATCAAATCAAGAGGCTTGTAAGATGAAAGACTCGCTAACAGAACTTGAACCTAGAGAGAATCTTGAGACGCTCCTTGATAGTATTATTCCTAATCAGATAAATAGAGTTACAACAGTAATGTTAATAGACCTAGAAGATTTCAGAGGTTATAATAAGAAATACTCTGATTTGCAAGGAGACATAGTCCTTAAAACTGTTGCAGATTACCTCAAGGGCCTTGAAACGCAAAGAATTGTCACTCAAGTGTTCAGGTTTGATAAATACGAGAATAGACTGACAGATTATTTCGCAGTAGTCATACATGGCACTGATAATATAAGAGAGAGATTGGAAATTGTAAAAAAAGGATTGGCTAATCTTGTTTTTAAAAAACATCCTGCAAATACTTCTTTGGATGAGGGATATAAAAAAATAGGTTTCAGGGAAATGACACTAACATATCGTCCTGGAATGAAAATAAAAGATACTGAACCAACAGGAAAAGAGTTCTTGAGATATATATATGAGGAGTTATTGAAGAAAGAATTCAAAAGATAAATCATATCTTTATAGCTATAGTTGATGGTGATTTTCTTCCAACACAAGGACCATCTTTCACAAAAAGGCCTGAATCAATCATGCGTTTTCTTACTATCTTAGCACAAGAATAAGTAGTAAGCTTAGCTCCTTTTAACATAAGGTCAGAAATATCCTTGATAAACTCATAACTCCACAATTCAGGTTGTTTTGAGGGAGCAAAAGGATCAAACAGCACTATATCAAATTTCATTTTTTTAGCAAGCAATTGCTTTACGGATATTCTTGCATCATCAAGCAATAATTTAATTGAGATATTTTTATAATTATAATTCAATTTATTATTTATCATATTTCTCAGTATGAAATAGCTTTTGAAATCAATATCAACCTCATTGATTTTATTAAGAATATTGATATCATTTTCAAGTCCTATTATATTTATTTTTCCTTTGAAATCTAAAGAGAGCAATTCATCAAGAATTGCTGCGCTTGTATAACCAATGCCAAAACAAACATCAAGTATATTCAATTCTTTCTTGTTAATAATATACTCCTTTAATTCTAATGGCCTAACAAACTTTTCAATTGCTTCTGTTTTTGCTCCAGACATAGAATGATAAATATCCTTATACTTTTCATTATAGAAAGTAATTGAACCATCTTGGGTGATTTCTTTTTTCATAATCCGCACTTTTTGAAGTCTTGTAAGTAGTATTAATGTTTTTCCAACACATTTAAAAAAACCTGGAAATCCCCTCATAAACATGAATGACGATTTTTCACCATGGGATTATCAAGCACCAAGAAATTTTGCGCGTAATTATCTAGATATTTTATTGACTTATTGTAAAGAAAAAGTAATGAATATAAATAATGTAAATACTTTATCTGCTTTGAGAAGCCTTGAGGACAAACTAGAATATTATTACATCTTAAATAGAAAGAATAATAGAAATAAAATACTAACCTTTATCGAAGATTTAATTGAATTAGATGAACCTTCTTTTGAAAAAAATATAAAAAAGTTCTATATGAAAAGCAGGCAGACAAAAAGGTTGATCTTGAAATTAACAAGTAAGCAAACACCTAAAAATAAAATCCAGAAGATAAAAAACGAACTTTTCAAAACAATAGATGAGTTTTATAAAATTCAAAGAAAAATAATATCAAGAGAGGAGACTATTAATTCAGAGACAGGAAAAAAAGAGGAAAAATGGACATTGAAATTTGAGGAATTATGTGAGATGATTGAAAAGTATGATAAAAAATAATAAAAAAGCTTTGCTTAAAAAATAATATATTAAAACGCAAAATTTATTTTTTTACTTCTATAATATTCCCGCTTATTATGTACTTTACATCTAAGAATTTTTCACAGACATAGATGTTGGATTTTGTATGGTCTGTTATTTTTGTGGTTCTTATAATTCCGCCTTGCAGCCCTAATAATGGAATAAGATTGTCGCAAAGATGCTCGTCTATGGGTATTTTTGAGTTTATTAGCTTTGAGAGCATTACACCTGCAAGTTCTCCTACTTCTTCTGAAGATTTTTTGACTTCGCCTAATTCGTCTGCGCCTAAAATAGTTTTATAGTCATAAATTGAAAAATCATGTTCTGTCCATAATGTTATTCCTGAACCTGCAGACAAGGTATCAAAATATTCATGCTCTATGCTAATTGGAACTCCTATGGTTGAGAGCACTTTTCGTGCTGCCTTTGCTTGCCTTTCAGCCACCTGTGATATCTCGAGGTTTTTTGAAGCATGGCTTTTTCCGTATATGTGAATCAATCTGGGCTGGTCTCGCATATTGAATGGTTTTCTTGGAAGATCAGGATATTTGAATTTAGATTTGAGTGTAATATCAACAAAACCTCCTCCTTTTGGATAATAACCTCTTTTTTCAGTGACCATTTCATAATCCGCGTAAACTCTAAAAAAAGGAAGAATGACATTTTCGAAATAATCTATCTGTGGGCTCCATTTGACATCAGTGCCCCCTGTTAGTCTCAATCTAACTTTTCCCTTTGATAATGAACAAGGCAAGGTCATTGATTGAAGAAGTAATGGGATTGAGCCTGCTGTGCCTATGTCTATGGATATTGTTTTTGGCTCAATTTGTTTTGGAATGAACTCAAGATGAGCAGAGCCTAGTTCATCTCCTTTTACTTCTGCATTTGTTAATTTCTGCATTGCAAGCACGCAATTAAGATGCTGGGCTTTCATTCCCGGATCCTCTCTGAATGCCCTTATTTTTGTTATCCTGAATGGTTTGCCTGTTGTTGCAGAAAGAGCCAATGAAGTCCTGAGAATTTGTCCTCCTCCTTCAAGGTATGAGCCGTCTATTTCAATCATGGATTCTCTTATGGAATTACTCTATTTAAGTTTTTTGATAAATATTTATAAATAAAAAAAATCATAAAAAAAATAAAATGGAGCTTCAAAAAAGAAAGAAAAAAAAGAAACTCTTTGAAATTGACGAAGAAAATTTTGAAGTAGATGAAGATTCTGATTATCCTGTGCACGAGAAATATTCTAGAAAACCCTCAAAGACAAAAAGGATTTGAAAAATGCTTGAAGAATACAATAAAAAAAGGAATTTCAAAAAGACATCAGAACCAAAAGGAAAAGTATCAAATAGCAAAGCAAATAAGAGAAAAACAAAACCAATATTCGTTATCCATGAACATCATGCATCTCATCTGCATTGGGATTTAAGATTAGAGATGGAAGGAGTGCTTCGTTCATGGGCTGTGCCTAAAGAACCTAATGATAAAGATAAGCGATTAGCAGTGCAGACAGAAGACCATCCTTTAGAATATGCTGATTTTGAGGGAGAAATTCCTAAAGGAGAATACGGCGCAGGCAGTGTCAAAATATGGGATAAGGGTTATTATGACTTGATTGATAAAAAAGATAAAAAATTAATATTTGAATTGCATGGTAAAAAACTTAAAGGCATCTATTGCCTGGTAAATTTCAAGGATAAGAATTGGCTGTTTTTTAAAAAGAAAGAGGAAAAATGAACAAGGCAATTATGTATAAGGACAAAATAGAGGTGCTTAATTATTATAAAGACATTGCTCCTGCGCTTAAAGAGTTCTTGAAAGGAAAAGAAATAGCTGTAAAAAATTGGATAGATAATAAAATGACTTTACTCAAAAGAGGAAGCCAGCTTGAACCATTATATATTGAAGAATTCATTTCTGGTTGTGATGATAAATTACTAAAAGTGAGAAGCGAATATGATAATCTGGAAAAAGCAAAATCAAAACTAGACAAAATACAACAGAAAATATGGGGATATTTTCTTCCTCGAAAATTGAGTGATTTTTTTTATGCGACAAATAATGAGCATCCTGGAAAACCTATTGAACGAATATTCTTTGACATAGACAGGCAGGATCTGACAACAGAAGATTCCAGAAAAGTTACAGTTGCGCTTGTTGATGAGATAAAATCAGACGAGAAGTTCAATGAGCTAGTCAAGAATTATAAAACATTCATCATGTTCACTGGAAGCAGTTTCCATGTTTATTTATTATTAAGTAAGAGTTTAAAACCGGAATTTTATGACAAGCATTTGCATTTTACAAAACAGCATCCTATCCTGAGTTTCACAGGCAGATGGGTAGAGAGAATAAAGAACTCTACATCAGAAAAAGTGGTAGGAGGACATGAAAGAGTTAAAGGACATATCAACATAGATCCTTCACAAACACCCTCAGGAAAATTGGCAAGGGCACCTTTTTCATTACATATGAAAGATGCACGAACTGTTGATGGCATTGCATTGCCTGTTTTCTATGAAGAATTGAAGAGAAAAGGCATTGTAGAAGAATTGAAAAGTTATGATGCGGATAGGACTGTGAAAGAAATAGATGAATTGAAGAAAAAAATAATAGTCTAATCCTACTTTACAATCAATTTTAATACTGTTATTTCATTTCTTGAACCAAGTCTCATATAAGGCCCCCATGTGCCAGTACCAGGAGAAACATAAAGGATCATGTCTTCAAGATCATAAAGCCCTTTTGTGTGCTTGAAAAATATTTTTACGATAAAGTTAAATGGAAATATCTGACCATTATGTGTGTGTCCTGCAAGTTGAAGATCTATTCCTGCTTTTTTTGCATGCTCTGTTCCTTTAGGAGAATGGTACATTAGTACAGCAGGCTTTGTCTTATTTATCTTTAATTTTTCAAGCTCTTTTCTTAGATGGTCTTTTTCCTCTGAGTATTCAACTCCGATTATTTGAATACCATCAAAATCAACAACCTCATTCTTCAATACTCTGATTTTTGTATCATTAAAAAGCGCATATATTTTATCTGTTCCTTCCATGAGTTCGTGGTTTCCTGTAACAAAATAAACTGGGGCCCTTAATTTATTAAAATCACTGAACATCCCATTGTGTATTCTGGCACTGGCATCAATCATATCGCCAGTGATCATAACAATATCTGGATCAAGTTGGCTTGTTTTTTCAATAACCTTTTTTATGAAATTGGAATTCCTTATTGTACCTATATGAAGATCTGAAAGCTGGACAATAGTGAGATTCTTTTCCAAATTCTCAACAGGAACTTCTATTTCTTTCACTGAAATTCCAACTGCATTTATCACTGAGATAATGCTTAGAATAGTGACTGCGATAACAATTATTATTCCGGCATAAGGTATTGTATAGAAAGGCCTTATGACTTCATATATCAAGAGTAAGAATAATGTAATAAGAAGAATTCCCAGCCATAATGTAGATAATGTATAAAATATCCTGGAAAAAATATTAGGAAATATCCTCTCAAAAAACACAGCAAGAGGTAAAGATAAGGTAACTAAGGCTATCCATAAATACAGAATACTTCTGCCTATTCCAAGAACTCCGCCAAGTCTAAGGATAACATAGGAGTTGATAGCAGTATAGATTAATAAAAATACTGAAATGAATATAATGAATATTTTGAGATCCATAAAACTTATGAGTCTTGTTTAGTTATTAAAATTTTTTGTTTTTAGGTTCCAAAATTTGCTTTTTTTAGTTAAGTGATAATCTTGTATTTGAAGTTGGTAGCTCAGAATTTAAGTGGCCCTTAATTTTTTACTCTAAGTTTAAGAGAATTTGCAATTGAGCATAATTTTTTCTTTATCCATTATCATGCCGCTCTTTAATTGTATCTTCTCTTTTTTTATTTTATAAATATTTTTTTGTTTTGTGGTTTCTTGTGCGAATAGAAAGAACACAAGAGAGAAATTCTAACTGCAATAAATTAAAAAACTACTGCGCTTTTTTTATTGCTCCTGTCATTCCTACTCTTTCTTCAGGTTTAACAAGAAAAAGTTCAAAAAAAGCTTCTGAAAAAAGCCTAAAAAACAATATAAAACAAATTATAAGACTAGGAATGTTCATCTAAAAATTGATTAGAGTAAACATATTCCGCAAAATTATTTTATATTTAACGGATAAAACGTAATAAATGAACAAAAAGATTATAAATATAATATTTAATTCTTAGTATTATGAAATTCATCAAAAAAGCATTAGGAATTGGAGCACTTGTATTGGCTTTAAGTAGTTGTTATGAGCATGAAATTGAAAAAAAAGATACTCACTACCAAATTGAAAAAAAAGATAGCCAATACCAAATTGAAAAAAAAGATACTCAGCAAGTACTTAGGGGTATTCCAATTACTGTTGCACAGAATTATGCTCGTTTCTTTGGTTGTGTGGCTGTTGTTTTAGATGTAAAAGATAAGTATATTTTAGCTTTTGGCTGTAATGGCGACACCACATGTGAGCTAGGTGCGAAAAAAAACGCAGAAATAGCTGTATTGATCGAATCAGAAATTTTAGATAAGGATAATGATGAGATTGAACTGTGGGGAGAATATGACGTGAAGAAGTTCAAAATCAAGAAAATTAAGGTTCAGGGATATGAATTTGAGTTTGAGTATTGAACTCGGCAAAAGCAGAATTTGAAAAAGTGAACATTGCCTACTTTAATGCATAGCGTTGTCATACATCTTCTTGCGGATTTACTTTTGTATTTACTTTTGTTTCTTGAAAATTATTTTTTTTTCAGGAAACTTACTCGCAACAAACTACTAGAGTCTTTTAATCAAACAAGCCAGTGCTAAGATATCTTTCTCCTGTGTCTGGGAGTACTACTAAAAGATTTTTTCCTTTGTCATTCTTTGCTACTGACAATGCAGCATACATGGCTGCACCTGAAGATATTCCTACTAAAATACCTTCTTTTGCTGCTAGTTCTTTTGCAGTGCGCTTGGCATCTTCATCACTGACTTTTATTATCTGATCATAAATTTTTGTGTCCAGGATGTTTGGAACAAAACCTGCTCCAATTCCTTGTATCTTATGCTTGCCAGGAATACCACCTGAAAGAACTGGTGAATTTTCAGGCTCTACTGCGATTATTTTGAGATAAGACAAATGCTCTTTAAGATATTTTCCTGCACCTGTTATTGTGCCTCCTGTGCCAATTCCAGCCACAAAATAGTCTAGTCCAATTTCTTTGAATGCATTCAGTATCTCAGGACCTGTTGTCTTGTAATGTATTTCAGGATTTGCAGGATTATTGAATTGCTGAGGCATAAAATAACCATTTTTTTCTGCTAATTCCTGTGCTTTTTTTATTGCTCCTGTCATTCCTATTCCTTCCTCGGGCTTAACCAGAACAAGCTCAGCTCCATACGCTTTTAATAATGACCTTCTTTCAATAGACATTGTTTCAGGCATCACTAAGATGAGTTTGTAACCTCTTTGAGCAGCCACCATTGCTAAGCCAATACCTGTGTTTCCTGATGTTGGTTCAATAATGGTGTCGCCTTGTTTCAGAATGCCTTTATTTTCAGCATCTATAATCATATTCAAGGATATTCTGTCCTTGACAGAACCACCTGGATTGAAACTCTCTAATTTAGCATAAACACTAGCGTCATTTTTTTCTGTCAATTTGTTTATCTTCACTATAGGCGTATTGCCTATCAATTGTGTTATATTTTCCGCGATTTTCATTTTTAACCTCCGTATAGAGTTTATCGAAAATATGTTGGGTAAATGTAAATATGTCTAACAACAACAGAAACAACATCCAAATAAATAATGTCTAGTCATAATATCAGGGGAATAAAGATTCTTTTTTAAATGTATCGGTACGAAAATAAAAAAGGAATATAGAAAAAATCAATTCTTCATTTTTGTCTTTAGTATATAGAACTTGTCAATCAAGACTTGGTCGATTCTGACATTTAGTGCAGGAGCAATTATATCTGAATACAGATAGAAAAGCAGGGTTGCAATCTCTTTTGAAGTCTTTTTATCTTCTAATCTTTCAAGCACTGATTTCAGGTCCTCATTTATTCTCTTAATTAGTTTATCTTGTTTCGAATTCGCATATTTTGTCAAGTAATTACCATAATATTCAATGAATATCATTGATAAAAGATCCTTATACAAAGGACGGAACAATTGTATTTGAGTATCTTTGTCAAGCGAACGCATCAACTCAAGAATCAATTCAACTTTTTCAGCATTATTGAGTGTCTTTATTCTTTCCTTAATCTCATTCATTTTGATTACCTCTGTCAACTGTGGCTGTTGACTGATAACTGTTAATGAGGGGGTAGGGATTCGAACCCTAGTAAGCACTAAGCTAACAGGTCCTAAGCCTGTCCCGTTTGACCACTCCGGCACCCCCTCAAAACGGTTTACGGGTTTAACGGTTGACAGAGAACCTGATTATTTATGGGTATTTAAAAATTTGGGTTGTAAATGGGACTTTTCAAGGTTAAATAACTAATTGAATAAGAAAATTAAATAATTACAGAAACAAATGAAAAACTCTAGGACTTCAAAGTTTTTTTCTTTGCCCAGGTATAACCTCTAATTCTTGAGGTCTTGCCATATCCGCATTTTGAACACTTGTGCTTTCTTATGTGATAACTGTGAGAGCCGCATCTTCTGCAAATTATATGCGACTTTTTCCTTGAATGTTTTCCTTTTGATGCTGTTCCTTTCATTTTTTGCCTTTAATCATGAGAGATGAATGTTATTGTATCTCCTCTCACAAAGACATTGCCAAGCTTTCTTGTTACTTCTCCATTTACTCTCTCCTCGGCGTCTGACAACACAATGTTGATATGTATGTCGAATGCCTTGAGAGTGCCTATGATTTGCTTTGTATTTTTAAGCTCGACGATAATTCTCTTATTCCTAGAGTTGTTCAATGCGTCCAATGGTCTTGATGCTTCCATTTTAAACCTCCAAAAAAATTAATGAACATGAATCTATTTCTTTGCTGGAGCTGGTGTCGGCTTTCCGCCAGGAGCTGCTTTTGCTAATGGCGCTAGTTCATTGATTATAGGCATAGGTATCTTCTCTGCTTCCATTCTCTTTCTAATCTCCCTAGTATCTTTGCCTTCCATCTCTTTCAATATTCTATTTCCTATAGCTTCATACATCTTCCTGTTTTTCTCCAACTCTTCAGCAAGATGTTTTCTCTCTGCTTCTAATTCTTTAAGTTCTTCTTCAGTAAGCTCGGATTTTCCTGCTTTTATCTTGGCATCAAATTTTCCTTGATCAATATCAATTAAAGTTTCCTTGGCTTTTTTTCCCTCTACCAGCACTCCCATTGAATTGCATGTTCCGACAATCTCCTTGACTTTTGCTTTCATATCAGAACCAAGAAGAGAATCTTCTTTCATTTTAGCTATCTTGATAACTTGCTCTATTCTAAGATCTCCAACTGCATCTGTTAATGGGTTTGCTGCTCCTTTATCGATTTTTCCTTCTTTTTTTATTAGAGATGAGGCAGGCGGTGTGCCAACTGTTATAGTGAATGTCTTTGTGTCAGTATCTACAATAACTTTAATAGGTACTTGCATGCCTTTAAAATCAGCAGTTTTCTTGTTGATGTCAGATATAACCTGACCTATATTAACTCCTGTAGGACCTAATGCTGGACCTAAAGGAGGTGCTGCTGTTGCTTTGCCTCCTTCAATCAACACTTCAACTGTTTCTTTAGCCATAATATAAGCTGGATTTGTGCCTTGTTTATAAAGATTTTGATATAAAAACACAATTTATTTTCTATATGGATATTATTTTAGATATTATTTTTTTATTTCAAGCTAAAAGTTAAGTAGCTACACGTAAGCAGAGCCATATTAATTTATCTAATGTTAAGAATTATTTGAAGAAATCTTATTCTTCATTGGTTTCTTCTCCTTCTCTCCTGATAACCTTGACAGCATCCATCTTCAAGGTTATTGGAATAGGAACAGCTGCCTCTAATAGTTCAACGATAACTTCTTCTTTTGTCTGGTCTACTCTTGATATCTTTGCTTTTTCTCTCTTGAACGGCCCAGATATTATCTCTACTATGTCATTCTTTTTTATATTCATCTGGACTTTGACTTGTTCAAGCATATGCTCAATCTCTTCATACTCTACCTCTTTAGGCAAAAGACCTTTTGCATAAGGAATGTTCTGTGCTGCTTGCTCCACATCAAGTCTTGATGGTGCCTCAACAAAGATATATCCTCGCATGCCATGAGGCCTGATAACAGAATAGACATTGAAGTGCTTTTTCTCAATATGAGACACCAGGAAATCCATAACTTGGTCTTCTCTATTTGCAGTTGTCTTCAACGCATATATGTGAGATTTTTTTTCTTCTTCCATTTTCTCTTTCCTATACTAGAATATCAATTCTTTTATCATAATTATAACAAAACCTATTGCGCCAATTATCAATACTCCTAAAGCTGTTACTTTAGATATTGTCTTGTACTCCTCATTTGTTGGCTTTTTGGTAACTCTCAAGACTCTCACACATTCTATATAGAATCTCTTGAGCTTGTGGAAAAAGCCTTGCTTTTGTTCTTGAATTTCCATGTTTATTACCCTAGAATTTAAGCTGAAACTAGGTTTTCATTTAAAAAGGTTATGATTTTTCTTAAAAAAAGAGAAAATTAATCCAAGAAATCAATGCCCAATTCGTTTTCAATCTGTTTCTTCTTAGGAGCTCCGAATTTCTCGCTCTTGCCTGTGATTTGAGATGATTTAACACCAGTTATTATTAGCAATGTTCTTACCATGCCTGCAAGATCTTCTGAAATCTGAGCACCCCATATTATTTTTGCATCATCTCTTAATCTTTGGTTTATTGTCTGCACTACTTTGTTTGCTTCTTCTAGAGTCATGTCAGGTCCTCCAGAAACATTTACTAGTGCTCCTGTTGCTCCTGAAATATCGACATCAATTAAAGGATTATTTAGTGCTTTTTCAACAGCTTCAATTGCCCTGTTCTGGGAATCTGATTCTCCTACTCCTATCAATGCTACTCCGCCATTGCTCATTATTGTCCTGACATCAGCGAAATCAAGATTCACCAAACCTGTCTTTGTTATTAATTCTGCAATGCCTTTGACTGAATTTGTGAGTATTTCATCAGCAACCTTGAACGCTGTGTGCAGTGGCAATCCTGGAGCAAGGTCCAGTAATTTATCGTTGGGGATAACTATTAATGTATCAACAATATTTTCTAATTTCTCAAGACCGTAAATAGCATTTTCATATCTTACTTTACCTTCCATTGCAAAAGGCAGTGTGACTATTGCTACTGTCAATGCGCCTAATCTTTTTGCCACTTCTGCTATGACAGGAGCTGCGCCTGTGCCTGTGCCTCCTCCAAGGCCGCATGTTATAAATATCATGTCTCCTCCTTGCAATGCTTTTTTTATGTCTGTTTCTTGCTCTTTGGCTGCTTCTTCACCGATTTTAGGTATGGCTCCTGCGCCTATGCCTTGAGTGAGTTCTCTTCCTATGAGGATTTTTTTATCTGCGGTTGTATAGAGAAGATCTTGTGCATCTGTATTAATAGCCATTGTTTCTGCGCCTGTAACTCCTATCTCAGATATTCTATTTATTGTATTACAGCCTCCTCCACCAACTCCTACAACTTTTATCATTGCTTTTTTCTGGGAAAGAATCTGTTCAAGTTCTGCATCTGTTTCATTGTAAGAATTCTTGGTAACAGGCCTTTGAGCCCTCTCTTGCGCGGAATTGATTATTGAGTCCACCTAAAACACCTCACTCAGCATGATTTTGGTAGATATTCTCGAGAATTACTACTATTTAAACTTTATCAAAAAAGGAATCAATACCAACTAATTCCTTTATCTTATTTTGCAACTCTTTTGTGACAGTTTCAGGTATCTTATGCGGTGTTTTTATATGAGATTTATTGTCTTTTATCTCTATTATTATATCTTTATTGGGAATTCCTAGCAAAAGATGAATAATTGCTTTGACTTTCTCACTATTATCATTCACTATCTCAATGACATCAAGATCATATTTTAATTCTTTTCCAGAAAGAGGATGATTGAAATCTACTATTGTTCTTCCTCCTGAAACTGATTTTATTATGCCTAGATAACCATCTACATTTACTTGTAGGCCTGGCTCTGGATTTATTCTCTGTTTCTTGAATTTCATTGTCGGAATAAGCTGAATCATCTTAGCATCCTTTTTTCCAAATGCTTTCTCTGGTTCAATAATAAGAGAATATTTGCCGGGAGTTTTTCCTTCTAAGAATTCATCTATGCCTCTTAGAATATGGCCTTGACCAAGGCATATTATTGCAGGCTCATACTCTGCATTTGGATCAAAGATATTGTTTTTTTGAGCAATCTCTTTTATTGTGGTGTCAAACACAAAATTACTATCAACAACAGTGCCTGTGTAATTTAACTTTATGAAATCGCCTTTTTTTATTGTCATTGCACACTGCCTTTTTTTGAGAGATATTTAAGGTTTTTGTATAAATAATTTCTATATAGAAATATTTAAAAAAAAAGTTTTTTCTCCACCATATAAAAAAATTTAAAGTTTTGTATATTAACCTTTTCAATATGGGAGATGATTTTAAAGAAAAAATAGAGAAAACAAAAAAAGAATTTGAGGATCTTGAAAAGAAGATAAAGGATGCTTCAACTACCCCAAAGGATAACACTACTTATAGGCCTAGTTATTATTACACTCCTCCTTATTCTAATTCTTCTGCTCACTCTACATATCATAAGTCCAAACCCGAAAAAACTCCAGAATTTGATGTTACTTCTAAAAACATATTCGACCCTGAGTTATTTTATGAAAATGTAGCTGCTTTTGGAGTTGGCTCAGGTCTTGGTCTTGCAGGTTATCTTACAACAGTATATGCTACTCAAGGAAGATTCAATAATGCTTTTGAGATTGCAGTGCCTGCAGTTATGGGAGGAATAATGTTTGTTGTTCCGTTATTTAATACGAGAACATGGCAAGAGTTTGCGGATACTTGTGCTAAAACAGCAATCGCTTTCTCTTTTGGAGGAGTAGTATATAATTTTTTCAAAGGAGTTGGAGCATTTATCATAAATTCTTTTTTTGATAAAAAATTTAACACTTTTGACCTTAAAATGATAGGTTGGCAGCTGGGTGCTGGATTAGGTGGAACATTGATATATAATATTGGAAATAAAATTGCGAAGAAAAAGGCATGAAAATATTTTCTTTCCTAAAAAAATCTACAAAACATTTATAAAGAGATATTTATAAGGACTTCTAAAGGGAAAGGGGTTATGAAAGAACTAAAACGCATTTTTGAAAAAAGGAAATCTGAGCTGACACACTTATTGAAATATCACAAAAGTGAGCTCAGCGCTGAAAAGCAACATCAAATATATGGCGCGATTACTGAGATTGATGTTTTTCTGAAGACAATTGATTTTCTGATAAACCAGCAGATGGAAAGCAGGAAACAGGAGCTTATCAGTTACAGCTTCAATAATCCTGACATAAAAGACAAATTGAAATACCTGATGAAATAATTCAATAATACTCTTTATAGGATGTTTTGTTCTTAGGCAATAATGCAAGGAAGAAAAGTATCAGAAGAAAGTCGAAAAGTATGACCAATAATGAATAAATAAGTGTTTTTGAGTTCTCGTTCATTGTTTTGTATATTATGTTTTGTATCTGCGGCCCTGATACTACATTAGACCATACTCTGGTTTGGCCAGGAATATTATCTGAACCTTTATCTGCAACAGAGCCTATCAAGTTATTATTGCATAGTAT